>JAJZRT010000079.1 GCA_021802595.1 Pseudomonadota bacterium | reverse complement strand
CGGGGCTTTTTCGTCAGTGGCTGCGGAACATGAAATAGACCGCGCCGACCATGCACAGCGACGCCCACAGGAAATCCCACCTGAGCTCGACCTTCATGTAGAGCACGGCGAACGGCATGAACACCGACAGGGCGATGACCTCCTGCATGATCTTCAGTTGCGGCAGGCTCATCACGGTGTAGCCGATGCGGTTGGCCGGCACCTGCAGCAGGTACTCGAACAGGGCGATGCCCCAGCTGGCCAGGGCCGCGATCATCCACGGCTTGTTGTTCATGTCCTTCAGGTGCGCATACCAGGCAAACGTCATGAAGACGTTGGAGCAGGTGAGCAGGATCAGGGTTTGCAGGGAGGCTGGCATGATGTCGTCCGGGATCGCACGGCGACATTGTAGGCAGTCCCCGCGGTAAAATGCCGGCTTTCGTATCGCAAGGGCCGGCATGATGAATGCGCCGCAGGTCGGGGTGGTGATGGGATCTTCCAGCGACTGGGAGGTGATGAAGCATGCGGCGATGCTGCTGAAGCAGCTCGGCATCCATTTCGAGACCAGGGTCGTCTCCGCGCACCGCACCCCGGACCTGCTCTACGAATATGCCGTCAGCGCCGAGGCACGCGGGCTCAAGGCGATCATCGCGGGCGCCGGCGGCGCCGCCCACCTGCCCGGCATGATCGCGTCGAAAACCATCGTGCCGGTGCTCGGCGTGCCGGTGCCGTCGAAATACCTCAAGGGCATGGACTCGCTGCTCTCGATCGTGCAGATGCCGAAGGGCATCCCGGTCGCCACCTTTGCCATCGGCGAGGCGGGCGCCGCCAATGCGGCGCTGTTCGCCGCCTCGCTGATCGCCCGCTACGACAACGGCCTGGCCGAACAGCTCAACGACTTCCGCCGCGGCCAGTCCGACTCGGTGCTGGCGATGGAACTGCCCGATGTCGAATAAGGCGCAGCCCATTCTGCCGGGCGCGACTTTGGGCATCCTCGGCGGCGGCCAGCTCGGCCGCATGTTCACCATCGCCGCACGCACCATGGGCTACAAGGTCATGGTGCTCGACCCCGATTTCGCCAGCCCAGCCGGGCAGATGGCCGACATCCACCTGCAGGCCGACTACACCGACCACGGCGCGCTGAAGCAGCTCGGCGCCGCCTGCGCTGCCGTCACCACCGAATTCGAGAACGTCCCGGCGGCCAGCCTGATCGAGCTGGCGAACCATTGCCGGGTGTCGCCGGGCGCGGCGTGCGTCGCCATCGCGCAGGACCGCAGCCACGAGAAATCCTGGCTCGCGCAGAACGGCTTCGCCACCGCGCCCTTCGCGCTGGTCTACAACGAGGGCGATCTCGACCAGGGGATCGCCGACACCGGCACGCCGGCGCTGCTGAAGGTCGCGCGTTTCGGCTACGACGGCAAGGGCCAGGCGCGCGTCAACACGCGCGAGGAAGCACGCGCCGCGTTCCGCGAATTCGGCGGCCAGCCCTGCGTGCTGGAAGGCTTCGTCAAGCTCGAACGCGAAGTCTCCGTCGTGCTGGCGCGCGACGACGCCGGCCAGTGCGCGCTGTTCCCGGTTGCCGAGAACCGCCACGAGAACGGCATCCTCGATGTCTCCATCGTCCCCGCACGCGTGCCCGACACGCTTGCGGCGCAGGCATGCGCCATGGCGCGCGACGTGGCCAGCAAGCTCGGCTACGTCGGCGTGATGGCCGTCGAGTTCTTCGTCGTCGACGGCCGCCTGATGGTCAACGAAATCGCCCCGCGCCCGCACAATTCCGGCCACTACACGCTGGACGCCTGCGTCACCGACCAGTTCGAGCAGCAGGTGCGCGCGCTGTGCGGGCTGCCGCTCGGCGATACGCGCCTGCTGTCGCCGGTGGTGATGATCAACCTCCTCGGCGATCGCTGGCAGAACGGCGGCCCGCACTGGGACGCGCTGCTTGCCCACCCCAACATCAAGCTGCATCTCTACGGCAAGGAAACCGCGCGCCCCGGGCGCAAGATGGGCCATTTCAACGTGCTCGACGCCGACCTGGACGCCGCATTGCGACTCGCCGAGCAGATGCGCGATGCGCTTTAGCGCATTCCTTGGACGCAGCCGCTCCAGCGCATTTGCGCTGCTCCTGCCGGGCATGATGGCCCCGGCTGCCGCAGGCGACGCGGTTCAGGTGCCGCTGCACCTCGGTCCGCATGCCTTCCTGGTCGACCTCGCAGCCACCCCGGCACAACGCCAGCACGGCCTGATGGGGCGAACCCACCTTCCTGCCGATGGCGGCATGCTGTTCGTGTTCGAACGCCCGGGCCGGCATTGCTTCTGGATGCGCGATACACCGCTGCCCCTGACGATTGCCTTCATCGATCCGTCGGGGCGCATCGCCGGTCTGGCCGACATGCAGCCGCGAAGCGAGACGCGGCATTGCCCCGCCACGGACATCCGCTATGCGCTGGAAGTGCGGCAGGGCGAGTTCCAGCGGCGCGGCATCGGCATGCGTACGGAAGTGAGCGGACTGCCACACTAAGGAAGCGCTGAACAAGTCCTTCGACAAGCTCAGGACGAACGGCAACTTGTTGATTCCGTTCGTGGTGAGCCTGTCGAACCATGAGCGGGATCAACTTGTTCAGCGCTTCCCTAGCCAGCCGCGGCCGCTCAGGGCGCGATCGACTGCACCCGCAGTTCCATGGTGCTGCCCTCGTCGTCGCTCCGGAGCACCCGCACCGGCAGGTAATGGCGGTCGATCGCCAGCCAGGCCTCGAAACGGCCGTCGCCGTCCCCCACCCGCGCCAGGTGCAGGGTGCGCAACGGGCCGAGCACGGTATCCAGGATTTCCTCGCCGCGCACTTCGTAGGCGTAATCGCGCAACTTTTTCCCGTTGAACACCGTGTAGACGAGGCGACCCTCCGCGGGCGGGGCGGTCAGCGCCAGCTGGAAAAACAGGCTCAGCGCATCCTGCACGGCACCGCTGTAGGCGAAATGGCGCGGCTCGCCCTTCGCCGGAAGCAGCGTGACCATGCCCTGCGCCGGATCGAAGCGCGCGCTGCTGAGCTGGGCGCCACGCTGGTCCCAGAATTCCTCCGGCTGCAGCCCGCGTGGCGTGATACGGCCGCGGCTGGTCTGCACGAAATGGCCGCGATAGAACACGCGGGTCAACCCGGTGGCAGCCGCCACGCTGGTCAGCGTGTAGCGCTCGCCTTCCCTGACCCACAGCAGCGTCTGCTCGCCCGAGGCCAGCCCGTAACGCAGCTGGTAGTGCAGATCGAGACGTGGCGGCAGCGGATTCAATGGCGGCGGGGGCGCTTCGGCGGGCGCTGGCGGGGTGGTCGGCATGGCCTCTCCAGGCGCGGCGACCGGGGCCGGTGGCGGTCCGGCCGAAGGCACGGCGGCGGCGGCGGCAGCCAGGCCGGAGTCGGCGCTGACCTCAGGCGCGGCTGGTTTGGCCGGCGGCAGCGGGGGAGGGTGCCGCGCCGGTGGCGGACGCCTGGGTACAGCCGGCTTGTGCGGAGGCGCCGGGCGGGACGGCGGCGCGGCAACGGCGGGTTTGGGCGGCGGCACAGCCAGCTGCACGTCCATCGCCGGCGGTTCGGGGGGCGAGGCCCACTGTGGCAGGCGCCATGGCAGGCCGCCCAGCAGGCCAACATGCAGCAGCAGCGAGACCGCCAGGGCCACCCACCACGGGCGAGCGCCACGCCCCACCTTGGCTAGCGCCTGATGCGGGCGCGCAGCAGGCGCTGCTCGACGGTGACGCCGTCTTCACTCACACGGATCTGCACCGGCAGATTGTTGCGTGCCGGCGCCACCCACACGGTGATGGCCTTTTCGTCGGGTTTCTGCGTGATGCGCTGAAAGCGCTGGGTCGCCAGCGCGCCCAGCGGCGTCTCGATGGCGCCGCCATCGCTCCGTACGTAATGAAAGTCGTTGAGGTCACGCCCCCCGACCACCTGCAGGCTGTAATCGGTGGGCAAGCGGGACGCAAACATGAACTGGTACACCTGAGACAACTGGTCCTGTGCCCCGTCCTGCAAGCCGTCAACTTGCCACGATTTGCCCATGTACTGGTAGGCGATGCTGCGGCGCTTCCAGTCGAGCCGGGCGGTCGCCAGTTTGTTGGGTGCATCGCTGCGGGCGTGCTGGTACTGGGTGGGACGCAGGCCCTGCGGCGTCACCACGCCGGTGCTCTCGAGGCGGATGTTGCCCGGCCACAGCATCTTCAGCGGGCCCGCCGCGCGCGTTTCGCTGGTCAGCGTGTAACGGTTTCCGCTGCGGGTGAAGGTGTCGGTCACCTGGCCGAGCCTGATGCCGTTGCGATAGAGGTCGTACTCCACATTCATCTGGAGCGGACCCGCCGCCTGGGCGAATCCGGCAAACAGGCTGGCAGCCAGCAGCAGGTGTTTGATCATCGTCACGTCCCTGGAGATAACACAGACTGTGACGTCGAATCGTCCTTCAAGTTTACGCGGCCACCTTGGTTGACCAGCCTGCCCTCGGCAAACCAGCGGATCGCCTGGGGATAGATGCGATGCTCCTGCGCCAGCACGCGCGCCGCCAGCGTGTCCGGCGTGTCGTCCGCACGCACCGGTACCGCGGCCTGGATGACGATGGGGCCGTGGTCGAGGTCGGCGGTGACGAAATGCACGGTGCAGCCGTGGATCTTCACGCCTTCCTCCAGCGCGCGCTCGTGCGTTTTCAGCCCCGGAAACATCGGCAGCAGCGAAGGATGGATGTTCAGCAGCCGTCCTTCGAAGCGCGCGATGAAGGATGGGCTGAGGATGCGCATGTAGCCAGCGAGCACGACGAGGTCGGGCCGGTGGCGCTCGATCTCGTCGGCGAGCAGCGCGTCGAAGGCGGCGCGGTCGGCGTGTTCGGTGTGATCGAGCGCAATCACGGTCAGGCCGCGTTCACGCGCCCAGGCCAGCCCCGCCGCCTGCGGCCGGTTGCTGATGACCGCGGCGATCTCGATCGGCAGCCCGGCCTCGGCGATCGCCTGGAAATTGCTGCCGCGCCCGGACAGCAGCACGACGACGCGGCACGTCACGAATAAATGACCTGCTCGGCGCCATCCGGCCGCGCGACGATCTCGCCGATCTGCCACACCGTCTCGCCGGCGGCCTCGAGGTGGGCCTTTGCCGCGGCGGCGTCACTTGCCCCCACCACCACGCACATGCCGATGCCGCAGTTGAAGGTGCGCAGCATCTCGGCAGGCTCGACGTTGCCGGCCTGCTGCAGCCAATCGAACAGCGGCAGGCGCGTCCAGCTCGTCTGATCGACGCGCGCGGCGACGGCCTCCGGCAGGCAGCGCGGCAGGTTGCCGGTGATGCCGCCGCCGGTGATGTGGGCCATCCCTTTCACGGCCATTTTTTCCATCAGCGAAAGCAGCGGCTTGACGTAGATCCGCGTCGGCGCCATCACCGCGTCGGCGAAGGGCTGGCCGTGAAAGTCGGACTTGAGGCCGATGCCCGACACGTCGATCAGCTTGCGGACCAGCGAATAGCCGTTCGAATGCGCGCCGGACGAGGCGAGTCCCAGCACGACGTCGCCGGGGGCGATGGCCTGGCCGCCGATGACCTTGCTCTTTTCCACCACGCCGACCGCGAAGCCGGCGAGATCGTATTCGCCGTCCGGATACATGCCCGGCATCTCGGCCGTTTCACCTCCAATGAGCGCACAGCCCGCCTGCTCGCAGCCGGTCGCGATGCCGGCGATGACCGCCTCGGCGGTATCGAGCGTGAGCTTGCCGCAGGCGAAGTAGTCGAGGAAGAACAGCGGCTCGGCGCCCTGCACCAGGATGTCGTTGACGCTCATCGCCACCAGATCGATGCCGACGGTGTCGTGGCGGTTGAGCTCGAACGCCAATTTGAGCTTGGTGCCGACGCCGTCGGTGCCGGAGACCAGCACCGGCTCCTTATACTTCTTGGAAATCTCGATCAGCGCGCCGAAGCCGCCGATGCCGGCCAGCACTTCGGGGCGCATGGTGCGCTTCGCCAGCGGCTTGATGCGCTCGACCAGTGCATCGCCGGCGTCGATGTCGACGCCGGCATCTTTGTAGGAAATGGAAGGCACGCCCGGCTCCAGAATCAAAAAGTGCGGTATTTTACCGCCTATGTCGCCTCCCCGCCCGCTCAACCTCCCCTGGCTGGCGCTGGCCAGCCTGCTCGCATGCGGCTGGCTGGTGTACCTGCTGGGACCGATCCTCACCCCCTTCCTCGCCGGCGCCCTGCTCGCCTACATCTTCGACCCGCTGGTCGACCGCCTGCAGACGCGCGGCCTCTCGCGTACGAGCGGCACGGGGGTCGTCATCGTGCTCGCCGGGCTGACTGTCTTCGCCCTGCTGCTGGTGGCGCTGCCGCTGTTCCAGGGGCAGATCGTCGAACTCACCCAGCGCGTGCCGGCCGCACTCGACCTGCTGCATACCCGCTTCCTGCCCTGGCTCTCCCAAACCTTCGGCATCGCCATCGACTTCGACCTCGGCGCGCTGAAGACCTGGCTCACCGAGAAAGCCACCCAGAACGGCGCCGCCTGGCTGCCGACGCTGCAGACCGGCGCACTCGCCGTCGTCGGCCTCCTGGCCAACCTGCTGCTGGTGCCGGTAGTGATGTTCTATCTGCTGCGCGACTGGGACGACATGGTCGAGCGCGTCGCCGCCCTCACCCCGCGCGCCTGGCTCGGCCGCGTCAGCCGCGTCGCGCGCGCCATGGACGCCGTGGTAGGCGAATTCCTGCGCGGCCAGCTGTCGGTGATGGCGACCCTGTCGCTCTATTATTCGGTCGCGCTGTGGGCCGCCGGCCTCGATTACGCGCTGCCGATCGGGCTGCTCACCGGCGTGCTGTCCTTCGTGCCCTTCCTTGGCTTCGGCCTCGGCATGGTGCTGGCGCTGCTGGTGGCGCTGCTGCAGTTTGCCGACTGGGCCGGCGTGGCCTGGGTGGCGGGTGTCTACCTCGCCGGGCAGGTGCTGGAAAGCTACGTCATCACCCCGCGCCTGGTCGGCGAGCGCGTCGGCCTGCATCCGGTGGCGGTGATTTTCGCGTTGGCGGCATTCGGCCAGCTGTTCGGCTTCGTCGGGGTGCTGCTGGCGGTGCCGCTGGCGGCCGTGCTGCTGGTCGCGCTACGCGAACTGCGCACGGACTACGAGGCCAGCGCCTTCTACCGCGGCGGCTATAATGCCGGCTCTCCCGAATCCGCCCTGCCCGCCATGACCGCTCCGCTCCTCGGCCAACCCTTACTCGAATCGCGAATCGCCTCGCTGCCGCTCGTCCACAAGGGCAAGGTACGCGACATCTACGCCGTCGGCGACGACAAGCTGCTGATCGTCACGACCGACCGCCTGTCGGCGTTCGACGTGGTGATGCCGACGCCGATCCCCGGCAAGGGCGAGGTGCTGACGAAGGTCTCGGCCTTCTGGTTCGACAAGCTGAAAGCCATCGTGCCGAGCCAGGCGCTCGACATCGCGCCGGAGTCCGTCGTCGCCGAATCCGAGCGCGACCAGGTCGCCGGCCGCGCCATCGTGGTGAAAAAGCTGAAGGCCCTGCCGGTCGAGGCGATCGTGCGCGGCTATCTGGTGGGATCGGGCTGGAAGGAATACCAGGCGAGCCGGTCGGTGTGCGGGATCCCCCTGCCGGCGGGGCTTGCGCAGGCCGACCGCCTGCCCGAGCCGATCTTCACGCCGTCGACCAAGGCGGCGGTCGGCGCCCATGACGAGAACATCAGCTTCGACGAGATGGCGAAGCTGATCGGCGCCGACCTCGCCAAGCAGGTGCGCGACGTCAGCCTTGCGCTGTACAAGTCTGCAGCAGAGTATGCGCTCACTCGTGGCATCATCATCGCCGACACCAAGTTCGAGTTCGGCCTCGACGAAGCCGGCAAACTGGTGTGGATCGACGAGGCGCTGACCCCCGATTCGTCGCGTTTCTGGCCGGCCGACCAGTACCGGCCGGGCAGCAACCCGCCCAGTTTCGACAAGCAGTTCGTGCGCGACTGGCTGGAGGCCAGCGGCTGGAACAAGCAGGCGCCGGGACCGGCGCTGCCCGCCGGGATCGTCGCCCAGACCAGCGAGAAATACCGCGAGGCGATGGCGCGGCTGCTGGGCTGAGCACTTATTTCAGGGTTTCGTCCAGAAACACCGTAACGGCCTCGACCATTTCTCTCTCGTGGCCGGTATGGAAATGATCGGCGCGATGAATCATCAGCTGCCGTGAATGGCTGGCCGCCAGGCTCTGCTTGCGCCTGCCCGCGCCCATCAGCACCGGCGGCAGGTCGTTGTCGCCATACAGGTCCAGGACCGGGAGCTTCAGCTTCGCGTAGTCATCCTGCTGCAGCCCCAGGCTCGCCCATGACTTCATCGCCCCATCGGGTTCGCCGCTCGGATACCCATGACTCCTGCGCGAGCCCATGCTGTGGGAAACGATGGCCATTGCGTGTAGCCCCTTGCCTTGAGGAAATCGACGGCCTGGGCAATGCGCTCGGCCGCTTCCGGAAAGGTGGGCTGATAGGCTGCGCTCTGGGCGTCCGCGGCCAGCACCGGCATCTGGATCCGACAGGGTGGCAAAACCGCGGTCGGCCAGCTCGGTACGCAGCGTGCCGATCATGGCCCAGTCCGGGTGGATGCCCATGCCATGGACGATGATGGCCGCCCGGCCCCCGACCGGTGTGAACAGGGCCAGAAACTTGCGATGGCCACGCGGTGTCTGCAGATGGACCGCGTCGCCCACCACCAGCCCGGGAACCACCTCATTCGCCCATTTTTTCTCGCGCGCGTAATCGGCGACCGGTTCCGCGAACGCCACCAGGGAAAACAGGCGGCCAGTCCACCGGCCAGGCCCAACCACAGATTCTGCTTCATCCCGGTGCATCCCGGAGTTAAAGTTACCATTGAACTTTCCCGATAATTCTATGAAGCCGTGGTTTTATCAACCGCCCAGGTAAACATCAAAGTGATCGCCAAGCCGTTGCGCGTTGTCCCCTCTTCCACGTCGCCCAGCACGCAGCGCGACTCGCGCCCGCGCGGCGCGGCGCGCATCGTCATCGTCGACGACCGCAGCACCGCGCGCAACCTGCTGGAAGGCCTGGCGCGCACGCTTGAGCCAGGGGTGATCGTGGAGAGCTATGCGGATCCGCTCGATGCCCTGGCGCAGATGCAGCACGGCACGCCCGATCTCATCATCACCGATTACCGCATGCCCGGCATGGATGGCATCGAGTTCACCCGCCGTATCCGAGCGGAACGCCGCCTGGCCGACGTTCCCATCATCATCGTCACCGTGGTCGAAGATCGCCAGGTCCGCTACCAGGCCCTGGAGAATGGCGCCACCGACTTCCTCACCCGCCCCATCGACCCGCAGGAATGCCGCGCCCGCTGCATTAATCTGCTGGCCCTGCGGCGCAGCCAGAAAATCGTCGCCGACCGCGCACTGTGGCTGGAGGACCAGGTCCTGCAGGCCACCCGCGAAGTGCGCACGCGCGAACGCGAAACCCTGATGAAACTGGCCAAGGCCGGTGAATATCGCGACGAGGATACTGGCAACCACATCGTCCGCATGTCCAAGTATGCGCGCCTGATCGCCGAAGAGCTCAAGCTCACCGCCATGGAATGCGACGAGATCGAGGCCGCTGCGCCCATGCACGACATCGGCAAGATCGGCATTCCCGACCAGATCCTGCTCAAACCCGGACGGCACACCCCGGAGGAGCAGAAGATCATGCGCCGCCACCCGCTGATCGGCCATGAAATCCTTTCCGACAGCCCGTCGCGCTACCTGCAGATGGGTGCGGTCATCGCGCTCGGCCACCACGAGAAATTCGACGGCAGCGGTTATCCGCAAGGCCTGGCGGGCGAGGACATCCCACTCCCGGCGCGCATTGTGGCCGTGGCCGACGTATTCGACGCGCTCACCTCCAATCGCCCCTACAAGCGCGCCTGGACGTTCCAGGACGCGCTGAAATACATCCAGTCGGAAAACGGACGCCATTTCGACCCTGCCTGCGTAAGGGCATTCGAACTGCGCATCGACGCCGTGGCCGCCATCATGCGCGCGCTGGGCGACAGCCCCGACTAAGCCGCCATGAACCTGTCGCGCCCCGCTTTTGTCGTGCGCCTGCAAAGGCTGATTCAGGCACGGCCGGATACCGAGTTCCAGCAGTCCCTGATCCGCCTGTGCATCGTTGTCGGCTTCTACCTCTATTTCTCGCTGGACTGGCAGGGGAACAGCCCCGCCATGGCCTGGCAGGTCCACATGATCGGCCTGACCCTCACGTTCATTTCCCTGGCGTTGCTGATCGGCTCACTCGTCGACCCGGGCGTGTCCGTTGCGCGCCGCAGCCTGGGCATGCTGCATGACTTCACCGTCGCCACCTACATGCTGGCCATTTCGAACGAAACCGGCGCGCCGGTGGTGGCGACCTATCTGTGGGTCACCCTGGGCAATGGATTCCGATACGGCATGCCTTACCTGCATGTCTCGACGCTTGCAT
>JAJZRT010000078.1 GCA_021802595.1 Pseudomonadota bacterium | reverse complement strand
ACCTTGTCGGTGCCCGGCATGTACTGCGAGGTCTGCCCCATCACCGTGAGGAAGGCCCTGGAGAAAGTACCGGGCGTGTCCAGGGTGAATGTCTCGTTCGAGAAAAAGGAAGCGGTCGTGAGCTACGACGACGCCAAGACCACGATCAAGGCGCTGGAAGACGCCACCTTCGAGGCCGGTTATGAATCCACCGTGAAAGGCGAGAAGATCAGATGAGCGAACAGATTCTCCATGTGACCGGCATGACCTGCGACCACTGCGCGGCGGCGGTAAAACAGGCGCTCTTGGCGGTCGCGGGCGTGCGCCATGCCGAAGTGTCCTACGCCGAGGCCAGCGCCCGCGTCGAATTGGCAGCAGGCACGCCGGTGGAGGCGCTGAGCAAGGCCGTGCGCGCGAAAGGCTACGGTGCGCAAGCGAGCGGCGGCACCTGCTGCAATGCCAGTCCCAAGGCCGAATTCCAACTCGATGTCGCCATCATCGGTACCGGCTCGGCCGCCATGGCCTGCGCCATCCGCGCCGTGGAGGAAGGCGCTGCGGTCACCGTGATCGAGGCCTCCACCATCGGTGGCACCTGTGTCAACGTCGGCTGCGTGCCGTCGAAGATCCTGATCCGTGCCGCGCACGTGGCTCACCTGCAGGCGCAGCATCCGTTTCCCGGGCTGGCCAGGCACGCGCCCTCGCTGGATCGCAAGGCGCTCGCCGCACAGCAGCAGGCACGCGTGGAGGAACTCAGGCACGTCAAATACGAAAGCATCCTGGAAGCCAATCCGGGGATCCGGCTGCTGCGCGGATTTGCCCGCTTCGAGGACGGCAAGACCCTGGTCGTGCGCCAGGCGGACGGTACCGAGAAACGCCTCACGCCCGACCGCATCCTGATCGCCACCGGCCGTTCGCCGCAGATTCCGGATGTGCCGGGCCTGGCGGGCACGCCGTTCTGGACCTCCACCGAGGCATTGGTCACCGAGGAAACACCGGCCCACCTGATCGTGTACGGCGGCTCGGTGGTCGCGCTGGAACTCGCGCAGGCTTTCCTGCGCCTGGGCAATGCGGTCACGCTCGTCGCTCGCGGCAAGCTGCTGTCCAAGGAAGACCCGGCCATCGGCGAGGAAATGAAGGCGATATTGACCGGCGAAGGCATGCGGGTGCTCACGGGGACGACGGTCGATGCCGTGCGCTTCGACGGCCAAGCCTTCGCGCTGGAAACCAGCGCCGGAACGATCACAGGTGACCGGCTGCTCGTCGCCACCGGACGCAAGCCCAACACGGCAGGGCTCGTCCTCGACCGCGCCGGCGTGGCGGTGGATGCCAGCGGCGCCATCGTGGTCGACGATCACCTGCGCACCTCGGTGCCCCACATCTATGCGGCCGGCGACTGCACCAACGCGCCGCAGTTCGTGTACGTGGCGGCGGCGGCCGGCACCCGTGCGGCGATCAACATGACCGGCGGCGATGCGACGCTGGACCTGTCCGTGGTGCCGGCGGTCGTGTTCACGGACCCGCAGGTGGCCACGGTGGGGCTCACCGAGGCTCAGGCGGACCGGATCGGCATCGAGACCGACAGCCGCACCCTCACGCTCGACAATGTGCCGAGGGCCCTGGTCAATTTCGATACGCGTGGCTTCATCAAGCTGGTGGCGGAGAAGAACACCGGGCGGCTGCTGGGCGCGCAGGTCCTGGCGGCGGACGGCGGCGAAATTATCCAGACCGCCGCGCTCGCGATCAGGAACCGCATGAAGGTGGCTGAGTTGGCGGGGCAACTGTTTCCCTACCTCACCATGGTGGAGGGGCTCAAGCTCTGTGCCCAGACCTTCAGCAAAGACGTGAAGCAACTCTCCTGCTGCGCCGGCTGAGGGAAAAGGAGGGGTTCGATGAACGCCGGCGGCGGCAATGCCGATGTCAGTCTCGACCGGCACGAATA
This sequence comes from Pseudomonadota bacterium, assembly GCA_021802595.1. The sequence continues at coordinate 8,548 of JAJZRT010000078.1, read as the reverse complement.
AATCGCGCCCGTTTCAGCGGAGGTCTTTCGAGGGTTGCTTCATGACGACGGATGTCTCGACTGCGTTCATTGCGTCGGAGGGCGCGAGCTGCCTACGCGATTCGCCGTCCCAGGTAGCGTTCAAGGGCAAGACATTTTCGACCCGCAGCGCGGCAGCCAGATACTGCTGCAGGGTCAGATTGCCGCTTGAAATCGGCACCGCGATCGCCCGCGGATGCTGCGTGATGTCCGCCACCAGCGCCTGGTTGACGACGACGTTCGCTCGCGGGCCGGGCCCGCCCTGCACCGACTTGCGTACCCGCTCGACGAGCGATCCCGGACGCGGTGGCTGTTTGCGCTTGTCGTCCTCAAGCACCGGATAGGTCTGCATCACCAGCGTGTCGCCGCGCCACCCGGCCAGAACCGGCTGATTGACGACGGTGACCGGCGTGCCCACCGGCACGGCTTCATACATGCCGACGATGTCCTCCGGGTACATCCGCAGGCAGCCATGCGTGCCGCGCAGGCCGATGCTCGGCGGCTTGTCGGTACCGTGGATCGCATATTCCGGCCAGCCCAGCCTGAGCACGTGCGTCCCCATCGGGTTGTCGGGGCCCGGCGGCACCACGCTCGGCAAGGGATCGCCATCGGCCGCATGCTCCTTGCGGATCGCCGCGGTGGGGATCCAGGCCGGCGCCGCGGTCTTGGACACGACCTTGGTGCTGCCTTCCGGCGTTCGCCAGCCGACGCGGCCAATGCCGATCGGATGCGTGATCACCTGCTGCGGCTCGCCGGGTTTCGCCTTGGGAAAATAGAACAGGCGCATCGCCGCGAGATTGATCACGATGCCCTGGCGATCCGCGTCCGGCAGCACGAATTGGGTGGGGATGACGATGTCGGTTCCCGCGCCGGGAACCCACGGATCGATCCCGGGATTGGCGTCGACGATTTCCTCGTAGCCGACGTTGAAGCGGCGCGCGATATCCGACAGGGTATCTTCTGCACGCGCCTTGGTGACCTGCAGGGTGCCGACGACATCATCCCGGGGGCCAAGGGTGAATTCGTGCATCGCAACCGGAGTCGGCAAGGCCGGTACCGCGGTCGCCACCGGCCGGGCGGGCAACAGGCCGACGAGCGACTGGCAGCCCGCGAGCAAGGCCAGGCCCGCCAGCAGGGTGCAACGGATCAGTGACGAAGTCCTGGGCAGCTTCTTCATCTTGCAACGCTCTCATGCCGTGGTTCTGTCGCCATCATACGACGTGCGTGCAAAAAAATACGCAATGCCTCCGGATTTCCGGCAGGCGCTTGCGGCGCTGTCCGTTCAGGCGCTTTCTGCTGTCAACGCATGGCTCAACATGCCTTCCCGCTCGATGAATGCAATGATGTCCAGCAGCCCGGTGCCGGTCTTGAGATTGGAAAACACGAACGGCCGCTCGCCGCGCATCGTTCTGGCATCGCGATCCATCACCTCCAGCGAAGCGCCGACCATGGGCGCGAGGTCGATCTTGTTGATGACCAGCAGGTCGGACTTGGTGATGCCGGGGCCGCCCTTGCGCGGAATCTTCTCGCCGGCGGCCACGTCGATGACGTAGATCGTGAGGTCGGACAACTCGGGGCTGAAGGTGGCGGCCAGGTTGTCGCCGCCGCTCTCGACGAAGATCACGTCCAGGCCGGGAAAGCGCTGGTTGAGCCGGTCGACCGCTTCCAGGTTGATGCTGGCGTCCTCGCGGATGGCGGTGTGCGGACAGCCGCCGGTCTCGACGCCGATGATGCGCTCCGGCGCGAGCGCTTCGTTGCGCACCAGGAACTGCGCGTCCTCCTCGGTGTAGATGTCGTTGGTGACGACGGCGATGTCGTAGCGTTCGCGCAGCGCCTTGCAGAGGGCGAGTGTCAGCGCGGTCTTGCCGGAGCCGACGGGGCCGCCGATGCCGACGCGCAGGGGGTGGGAGCGGTGGGTCATGATCGGAACAGTCTCGTGTATTGGGTTTCGTGACGGCTGCAGGCGATGGCGAAGGCCGGCAGGACATTGCAGGTGGTGTCGAGCCCGGCCGCAGCGGCGGCGTCCGCCAGGGCGGGGATGCGTAGCCCCAGGTCCAGCAGCATGCGCTGGCCGGCGGTTTGTCCGAGCGGGATGGCCTTCACCGCGGCCATCACCTGGTTTTCCGCCCAGGCCCACAGGTAGCCGGCGACGGCATCCTGCGCGGGAACGCCCCAGGCCGCTGCCGCGCAACTCCAGGCCAGCGGAAAGCCCGGCTGCTCGAATGTGGCCAGCGATGCGACCGGAAAATCGCCCATGTCGGCGAGCAAACGGGCCAGCGAATGCCCCATTTGCAGGGTCTCGGCGCGCAGTTCCGCGGTTTCCCTGCTGGCGATGAATTCGGCATCCAGTGCCGCGAGCCGGGCCCGGTCGTCCTGCTTCCACGCTGCCAGCATATGCGCGAGGTACACCGCCTCGAAACGCGCAAGGCCGAATGCCAGACAGTCGTTGATCCAGGCCAGTGCGGTCGCCTCGTTCTTCACCGCGCCGGTTTCCACCACCCATTCCAGCCCCTGCGAATACGAGTAGGCACCGACCGGCAAGGCCGGGCTGGTCAGTTGCAGCAGGCGAATCAGCGCGGGGTTCATCGGCGTCCAGTCAGCATCATGTCGTGGATGCGCGGGCCGCGCCCTTCGCCGTCGGCGCTGTGGCCATGCGGATGGGCATGGCCGCCGTGGCCGCCATAGGCGCCGCGCTCGGGCTCGAAGGGCGCTTGATTGTCGGTGACCTCCAGCCCCAGCCCGCGCACCATCTCGCCCAGCACAGGGTCGCGAACGAAGCGCACCAGCCCTGGCTGCAGTTCCACCGCCACGTGCCGGTTGCCCAGGTGATACGCGGCGCGGGCCAGCAGCAGGGCGTCGTCGCCGCGCACCTCCATCACCGCTTCGGCGGCCGCGACCACCTCGACGACGCGGCCGTCGTTGGCGAGCAGGCAGTCGCCCGCCCGCAGCACCGCGCCGCGCTCGAGGAACAGGCCGGCTTCCTCACCGCTCGCCAGTTGGGTGCGCAGCCGGCACTTGCAGCGCAGGTCGAAGGGCAGCACCAGGCGTTCGGTGGCGGGTCGATCTTTCGGGGCGCGTTGTTCGATGACGATCATGGTCAGAATAGAAAATAGCGTTGCGCCATCGGCAGCACATCGGCCGGCTCGCACACCAGCAGCTCGCCGTCGGCGCGCACGGCATAGGTTTCGGGGTCGACGTCGATGACGGGCGTCGCGCTGTTGTGCAGCATGTCCCGCTTGCCGACCTTGCGCGTGTTCTTCACCGCGATCAGGGGTTTGGCAAGATTCAGCGCGGCCACCTCGGGATTTTCCAGCGCGGCCTGCGAGACGAAGGTGACGGCGGTTTTCAGCGCGCCGGCGAAGCTGCCGAACATGGGCCGGTAGTGCACCGGCTGCGGCGTCGGGATCGAGGCGTTGGGGTCGCCCATGGCCGCGGCGGCGATCATGCCGCCCTTGACGATCAGGCTGGGCTTGACGCCGAAGAAGGCGGGCTTCCACAAAACCAGGTCGGCCAGTTTGCCGGGCTCGATCGAACCCACCACGTGAGCGATGCCTTGGGTGATGGCGGGATTGATGGTGTACTTGGCGATGTAGCGCCTGACGCGGAAGTTGTCGTTGCGCGCGTTGTCTTCCTTCAGCGTGCCGCGCTGCAGCTTCATCTTGTGCGCCGCCTGCCAGGTGCGGAGGATCACCTCGCCCACCCGGCCCATGGCCTGCGAGTCCGACGACATCATGGAGAAGGCGCCCATGTCATGCAGGATGTCCTCGGCGGCGATGGTCTCGCGGCGGATGCGGCTCTCGGCGAAAGCGATGTCCTCCGCAATCGACGCATCGAGATGGTGGCAGACCATCAGCATGTCGAGGTGCTCGTCGATGGTGTTCACCGTGTAGGGCATGGTCGGGTTGGTGGAACTCGGCAGCACGTTGGGCATGCCGGCTGCCCGGATGATGTCCGGCGCATGGCCGCCGCCCGCGCCTTCGGTGTGGAAGGTGTGGATGGCGCGGCCCTTGAAGGCATCCAGCGTGGTTTCGACGAAACCCGATTCGTTGAGCGTGTCGGTGTGGATGGCGACCTGCACGTCCATTTCGTCGGCCACCGTCAGGCAGGTGTCGATGGCCGCCGGCGTGGTGCCCCAATCCTCGTGCAGCTTGAGGCCCATGGCGCCGGCGCGAATCTGCTCGCGCAGCGGTTCCGGCTGGCTGACGTTGCCCTTGCCGAGAAAGCCGAGATTCATCGGGAAGGCATCCGCCGCTTCCAGCATGCGATGGATGTGCCACGGGCCCGGCGTGCAGGTGGTGGCATAGGTGCCGGTCGCCGGTCCGGTGCCGCCGCCCAGCATGGTGGTGATGCCGGACATCTGCGCCTCCTCGATCTGCTGCGGGCAGATGAAGTGGATGTGGGCATCGATGCCGCCGGCGGTGACGATCATGCCTTCGCCCGCGATGATCTCGGTGCCGGCGCCGATGGCGATGGTGACGCCCGGCTGCACGTCGGGGTTGCCGGCCTTGCCGATGGCCTGGATGTAGCCATTCTTCAGCCCGATGTCGGCCTTGACGATGCCAATGACGGCGTCGACGATGAGCGCGTTGGTGATCACCGTGTCGGCCACCTCGGTAGACACGCGCTGGCTCTGACCCATGCCGTCGCGGATCACCTTGCCGCCGCCGAACTTCACTTCCTCGCCAGGGATCGTGTAGTCCTTTTCGACCTCGATCCACAGCGCGGTGTCGGCCAGGCGGACGCGGTCGCCGACGGTGGGGCCGAACATTTCGGCGTAGGCCTGGCGGGCGATGCGAACAGCCATGACGGTCTCCTCGGGGCCGGACTAGCGGCGCGTGTTCCCGCTGCGGGCCGCGGCGCGGCGGCGGTAGAACCGCGCGCCGGCGACACCGACCACCGCGGCGATCAACGCCATCGCCAGATGGTCCGGCTCGCTCAGCAGATGCGCGACGACATTAAGAACATTGCCGTGATGCTCGCCTGGATGCGCGTAGGCGAAGGGCGAAAACAACGCCATAAATGTTGCGAAGGCTTTTTGTTTCATCTCGGTTTCTCCTGTTAAAGCGAACCCATGATCCGGCCCTGAAAGCCGTAGACCTTGCGGTCGCCGGCGTAGGCCACCAGCTGCACCGTGCGGGTCTGCCCCGGTTCGAAGCGCACCGCCGTGCCGGCGGCGATGTCGAGGCGCATGCCGCGCGTCGCTTCGCGGTCGAAGGCCAGCGCGGCATTGGTCTCGTAAAAGTGATAGTGGGAGCCGACCTGCACCGGCCGGTCGCCGGTGTTGGCGACCACCAGGGTGAGCGTGGGGCGGCCGGCGTTGAGCTCGATGTCGCCGGGTTCGATCTGCATTTCGCCTGGAATCATGTTGGTTCCTAAATAATCGGGTGATGCACGGTCACCAGCTTGGTGCCGTCGGGGAACGTCGCTTCCACCTGGATCTCCGGGATCATTTCCGGCACGCCTTCCATGACCTCGTCGCGCCTGAGCAGCGTGGTGCCGTAGCTCATCAGCTCGGCCACGGTCCGGCCGTCGCGCGCGCCTTCCAGGATGGCGGCGGTGATGAAGGCCACCGCCTCGGGATAATTGAGCGTGAGGCCGCGCGCCAGGCGCCGCTCCGCCAGCAATCCGGCGGTGAAGATCAGCAGCTTGTCCTTCTCGCGTGGGGTCAGTTCCATACCAGTTCCTTCAGGTGCTCCAGATGCGCGGCCGTTGCGCCGCGCGTCCGATCAGGGCCGGGCGCAGCGCCTGCCACAGGGCGACAAACCAGTGACGCGCCGCCTCCGACGAATGGCCCAGGTAACGCGCCACCAGCATGTCCGGCAGTTGCGTGAGCCCGTGCCGTGCGCCGCTTTCCAGCGCCGGGATCGCGCGGCAGGCAGCCAGCAGGCCCGGCTCGATGTGCGGCGCCACCGCCAGCAAGGTCCCGCTGACGCTGAAGCCGGCCAGCCCGGCAGGCGAACTCAGCAACCCAGAGCCGCCTTCCAGCCTCCCCCGTTCCAGCCAGATGGGCTGGCCCGCGCGCCGGACCCGCGTCGCAAGATGCAGGGCACCGTTGCCGAAGCCTTCTCCGGATGCCCGGCGTCCCAGGCACAGCACGTCCATGCCGATGAAACGGGCCTCGGCGTCGAGGTCGACGGTGCTGTTCATCGCCGCGCGCGCCGCGTCGAACACGATGGTCTCCTGCGGCAGCCATTCCAGCGTGCCGTGCGCGCCCACCGTAAAACTCAGGTGTTGGCTCGCCCAGGCGCCGGCGCTGCGGTACCACTTGCCCGCGCCCGGCGTGGTCAGCAAGGCGTGTGCGCCCTGCCCCACCGTCACGTCGATCTCCAGTTCGTCGCCGCCGGCAATGCCGGAGGGCGGATGCAGGACGATGGCGTGGCAGACTGCCTCGCCTTCGGGATAGAGCGGCTTCTGCACGCGCAAGGGCCCCACGTGTTCGCGGCGGGCGAGGAGAGTGGCTGCCTCGCGTCGCTGGAAACCCAGCGCCAGGTGGGCGCGCCAGGTCGAGGTGTAGGCTTCGGCAAGATCCATCGGCCGCTCATACCGAGAGCAATTCCCGCACGCCATCCTGGTCCATGTCGGCACCGGCACCGTGCTTGATGATCACGCCCCGCTCCATGAGCAGGTACTGGTCGGCCAGCGAGCGGGCGAAATCGTAGTACTGTTCCACCAGCAGGATGGCCATGCTGCCCTCCTCGGCCAGCACGCGGATGGCGCGTTCGATGTCCTTGATGATGGACGGCTGGATGCCTTCAGTCGGTTCGTCGAGGATCAGCAGCTTGGGCCCGAAGGCCAGCGCCCGGCCGATGGCCAGTTGCTGCTGCTGGCCGCCGGAGAGGTCGCCGCCGCGCCGCTTCATCATCTGTTTCAGCACAGGGAACATCTCGAAGATGCGTTCCGGGATGGGCGTTCCGCCGGGCCGGGTGGCAAGCCCCATGCGCAGGTTCTCCTCCACGGTGAGGCGCGGAAAGATCTCGCGGCCCTGCGGCACGTAGCCGATGCCGGCCCTGACCCGCGCATGCGACGGCGCAGCGGTGATGTCCTCGCCGTCGAAAAGAATGCTGCCCGACTTCGCCGGCAGCAGCCCCATCAGGCACTTGAGCAGCGTGGTCTTGCCGACGCCGTTGCGGCCCAGCAAGGTGGTGACCTGGCCTTGTTTCGCCTCGAATCCGACGTCGCGCAGGATATGGCTGCCGCCGTAATACTGGTTGAGGTTCTCTACACGCAGCATGGTTCAGCGTCCCAGATAGACTTCGATCACGCGCGGGTCGGCCTGCACGGTGGCGAGCTTGCCTTCCGCCAGCACCGAGCCCTCGTGCAGCACCGTCACCTTGCCGCCGAGCTGCTCGATGAAGGCCATGTCGTGCTCCACCACCACCAGGCTGTGCTTGCCCGCCAGCGACTTGAACAGCTCGCCGGTGCGCTCGGTCTCGTCGTCGGTCATGCCGGCCACGGGTTCGTCGAGCAGCAGGAGTTGCGGCTCCTGCATCAACAGCATGCCGATCTCCAGCCATTGCTTCTGGCCGTGCGACAGCAGCCCGGCCTTGCGGTCCGCCTCGCGATCGAGACGGACCAGCCTGAGCGTATCGGCGATCCTGTCGCGGCTCGCGTCATCGAGCCGGGCGAACAGGCTCGCACGCGCCCGCTTGTCCGTCTTCATGGCCAGTTCCAGGTTGTCGAACACCGTGTGGTTCTCGAACACGGTCGGCTTCTGGAACTTGCGGCCGATGCCGGCGTGGGCGATCTGCGGTTCGGTCATGCGGGTGAGGTCCAGCGTCTGCCCGAAGAAGCAGGTGCCGGAATCGGGCCGGGTCTTGCCGGTGATGACGTCCATCATGGTGGTCTTGCCGGCGCCGTTGGGGCCGATGATGCAGCGCAGCTCGCCGGCGTCGATGGCGAGGCTCAGCTTGTTGAGGGCCTTGAAGCCGTCGAAGCTGACCGAGATGTCGTCGAGGTAGAGGATGACCTTGTGCGAGATGTCGAGGCCGGGTTGCAGGAGGTGGCCCACTTCCGTTGCGCCGCCCTCTCCGCCCAGCCCCCGTTCTGCGATGCTCATGCGCGTCCCCTGTTGCGGATGCGTTTCCACAGCCCGACCACGCCTTCCGGCAGCCACAGTGTCACCATGACGAACAGCGCGCCGAGGAAGAACAGCCAGTAGTCCGGAAAGGCCACGGTGAAATAGCTCTTGGACAGGTTCACCAGGGCGGCGCCGATGACCGGCCCGATCAGCGTGGCCCGCCCGCCCACCGCGGTCCAGATCGCGATCTCGATGGAGTTGGCGGTGGACATCTCGGACGGGTTGATGATGCCCACCTGCGGCACGTACAGCGCGCCGGCCACGGCGCACAGCATGGCCGACAGCGTCCATATGAACAGCTTGTAGTGGAGCGGGTTGTAGCCCATGAACATGATGCGCGACTCGGCGTCCCGGATGGCCGTCAGCACCCGGCCGAACTTGGACGTCATCAGCCAGCGGCCCAGCAGCAGGGTCAGCATCAGCATCAGCGCCGACAGCGCGAACAGGGTGGAA
>JAJZRT010000077.1 GCA_021802595.1 Pseudomonadota bacterium | reverse complement strand
TTCACTTTCGACGAAGAACTCCACCACCACCGGCAGCTCGCCCGCCAGTTCGAAGAAGCCGGCATCGTGATGGCGGCCGTGACGGCCAAATCCGGCCAGCGCCTGGAACGCCGAGCCCCCGCCAATGCCGAGCTGCTGCGCGGCATCGAGCAGCCACTCGTAGGTCAGCTTGCCATGATGGCGGCTGGCCTCGGACACGAACACCTGCAGACAGACAACGTTCATCTGAAGAACCTCATCGTATAAAACCCCAACGCGGTGGCGACGAAGGAACCGGTCATGTGGGTCAGGGCAATCAGGCCGCCGGTCAGCCAGAGGCCGCGCATCAGTGCAGTGACGACCTCGGCGGAGAACGTGGAGAACGTGGTCAGCCCGCCGAGCAGGCCGGTGATCATGAACAGCCGTGCTTCCGGCGGCAGGCCAGGATGCTCGGCAAACCAGGCGATCGACACGCCGATGACGTAGCCGCCGATCAGATTCGCCGCCAGCGTGCCCAGCGGCATCGCGGGAAAGACCGGGTTCAGCCACAGCCCCAGCCCCCAGCGCAGCCAAGCACCGATGGCCGCCCCCAGGCCGATGGCGAGAAAAGCACTCATGTTTGCGGGACGGTTGACGGAATCATGCCGCCATTCTAATGCAGCCGCCCGATTCATCGCCGCCCTCCGAATGTACGCGCCGGGCAGGACTTGACTGCAGCGCCATCACATCGCCTCGCTGACGATGTCCCTGAGCAGTTTCTCGACGTCGGCCAGCGCCTTCTTCAGCGCCGGGTTCCTGGTGGGCCCTGGCTTGCGGTAGGCAATGTAGACGCTCTTGTCGTTCGGAACGGTGTACACCGACACGATGTAGGGACACATGACTATCGCATTCGGGTCGGCTTCCATCATCTTGCGGGACAGGGTGGCGCTGCAGAATTCGAACTGCTCGCCGTCCACGTATACCTGCCGGGTCGCGCCGATCTCCGGGCCGGTGCGTGCCAGCATTTCGGCAATCCTGTTGGTGTGATTGATCTTGAGCCCCTTGCCCTCGATCGCGAACTGCAGCGAGTCACGCACATCCTGGAACGTCCCCTGGGTCTTGAACAGGGCCGTGTAGGCATCGGCTGCCATTGCGGAAAACGGCAGGCACGCGATCGCGCACCCGACGAGGAATTTTTTCATGACATGCTCCTGATATTGCAAGCCGTGATTTTCTGCCGCGCGCGGCCGGACTGCAATGGTCGTTTGCTACACTCGCCGCATGAACAGGCAACTCAGGGCAGATGGCCGTTTCTGGCTGACGCTGGACGGCAGGAATTTTCTCGGCCGGGGACGCGTTGAACTGTTGCATCGCATCCGCGAAACCGGCTCCATTTCCAGGGCCGCCAAGGCGATGAAGATGAGCTACAAGGCTGCGTGGGACGCGGTCGACGCCATGAACGACGCATGGGGTGCGCCGCTCGTCGCGAGCGGTCCGGCCGGCAGCCGGCTGACGACCGACGCCGAAGAACTCATTGCGGCATTCCACAAGGCCGAGGCCATGCACGCCGGTTTCATGGAAAAGCTCGCGCAGGGCCTGCCGGGCCGCAACGCCTGACGGCACGCGCCTAGCCAGACGACTCCCCGCTCCGTCGCGCCTTGAGCTTGCGCCACAAGGAGGCGCGGTTGATGCCGAGAATCTGCGCCGCCACCGTCTGGTTGCCGTTCACCTCGTCCAGCACCCGGCTGATGTAGGTTTGTTCCTGCTCCTCCAGCGTGGGCAGGCGCCCCCCGATCATGCGGAAGTCGAAACCCTCCCTTTTCTGCAGCGTCTCCGGCAGGTGCGCCACCTCGATCGAATCGCCTTGCGCCATGGCGGTGCCCCGCTCGATCAGGTTTTCCAGTTCGCGGACATTGCCCGGGAACGGATAGTCCACGAGCAATGCCATCACCTCCGCGGAGATCCGCGTCACCGGCTTTTTCATCTGGCTCGCGTATTTGAGCAGGAAATGCTGGGCGAGCAGGGGAATGTCGCCCTTCCGCTGTGACAACGGCGGGATGTGCAGATTCACCACGTTCAGCCGGAAATAGAGGTCTTCGCGGAAACTGCCATTCTTCACCGCCTCGCCGACATCACGATTGGTGGCCGCCAGCACCCGCACGTCGCACTTCACCGGCCGCGTCCCGCCCACCCGCAGCACTTCCTTTTCCTGCAGCACGCGCAGCAGCTTGACCTGCATCGACGGCGCCATTTCCGTCACCTCATCGAGAAACAGCGTGCCGCCCGAACTCACCTCGATGAGGCCCTTCTTCAGCGTGGTGGCACCGGTAAACGCCCCCTTCTCATGCCCGAACAGCTCGTTCGCCAGCAGCTGCTCGCTGAATGCGCCGCAGTTGATCGCAACGTAGGGCCCCTCGGCCCGGGTGCTGTGCTTGTGCAGATATTTCGCAAACAGTTCCTTGCCGGTTCCGCTCTCGCCCGTGATGAGCACACTGCAGTCCGTCGGCGCGATCTGTCGCGCCACCTCCAGCAGACGCTGCACCATGACGTCCTGGGTGACGATGCCCTCGCCCTCCCGATAGCCCTCCACCTCGCGGCGCAATTCCTCGTTCTCGCGGCGCAGGCCGACCTTCGCCAGCGCCTCGGCCACGACCTTGCGCACCTCGTCAAGGCGGAACGGCTTGGCGATGTAGTAGAACGCGCCATACTTCAGCGCCTGCACGGCGGACTCCGCCGTCGCGAAGCCGGTAATGAAGATGACTTCGGCCTCCGGCTGCAGTTCGCGGCTTTTCTTCAGCACGTCCATGCCGTCAACGCCTTCCATGCGCAGATCGGTGAGCACCACGTCGAATCGCTGCGATTCGAGCAGCGAGACCGCGGCCGCACCGCTCTGGGCGGCAGTGACCCGGTAGCCTTCCTTTTCCATCACATGCTGGAGATTTCGCAGGGCGATCTCCTCGTCGTCCACAATCAGCAGGCTTGCATCCATCATTGCCCCCTCCGGTCCTCGTTCACACCCGTCACGGCCCCGGCATCCCGCCCCTCGGGCGGCAGGCGGATGCAGAACGTCGCGCCCTGCCCTGGCGCGCTCTGCACGGCGATGCAGCCGCCATGCTCATCGACGATTTTGTACACCACGAACAGCCCCAGCCCCATGCCGTGGCCGACATCCTTGGTGGTGAAGAAGGGGTCGAAAATGCGTGGCAGGATGTCCGGGCCGATGCCTGGCCCATTGTCCGCCACCCGGATTTCCACCATTTCCCCTTTCGTTTCGCATCCTTCGCCCAGCGCCGTCCCCAGGGGAGGTTCGCTGACCTGCACGACCTGTGCGGAAATGTCGATCCGCCCTTGCGCGCCCAAGCCTTCCATGGCGTTGCGGATCAGGTTCACGAATACCTGCTGCAGACGCTGCGCGTCGGCCGGCACGCTCAGATCCTCCGGAATGGACAGGTGCACGACCGACTTGGCCGATATCTCGCCGCGCACGAAGCCAACCGTCTGCGCGACCAGCGCCCGTAGCGGCACCGGTTCCTTGCGGAAGGCCCGCTCGCGCGAAAAGTCCAGCAGCGAACGAACGATGTTGCGCGCCCGTTCGGTCTGCTGGTCGATCTGCGCCAGATACATCTTCTGTGTCGCCGCATCGCACTCGCCCACCTCTTCCTGCAGGATCTGGCAGGAGGTCGAGATGTTCGACAGCGGGTTGTTCAATTCATGGGCCACCCCCGAAAGCATGGTTCCCAGCGAAGCCAGCCGCTCCGAGCGCATCAGCGATTTCTGCCGCAGGTCCAGTTCCTTCAGCATGTGGTTGAAGGCAGTGATGATGGACAGGATCTCGCGATCGTTCGACGGTGCGGAGAGCGTTTCGCGGCGGTTGGCGGAGATCGCCGCGACGCTCGCTTCCATCTCTTTCAACGGCCGGACGACCCGCAGCGACAGCGCACGCCCGATGACCACGATCAGCAGCGCCATGCTCACGATGACCCCCAGCAGCAGGGTGCGGAACGAAGCCAGGGTCGTCTGGATCTGGCGCCGCTCCGCGCCGGCCATGTCTTCCGCGATCGCCACCAGTTCCTGCCCCAGTGCCCGCACACCGGGTTCCCGTTCGAGCGGCGGCGGGTCGACGGCGGCGAAAGCCGACATCTGCCGTTGATAGTCGCCGAGGAGCGCGTGCAAGTCCCCCAGGCGTGCCGGCGTGGCAATCGCCAGGAAGTCGGTCCGATTGGCCGTGAGCATGGTATTGGCCCGCTTGATGTAGGCCGCATTCTCCTCAAGGTCGGCAGCCTGGTGGTGCAGGAAATAGTTGCGCTCGAACCGGCGTATCTCCAGCACGGTGTTGAACAGATCGGTGGCGCGTTGCCCCAGGACCACCCGGGCTTCCAGCGTGCGCAACTCTCCCACGAAGAACAGGGAAGCCACCAGAATGATCGCCGCCACCGCGTAATAGCCCAGCGTGATTTTTCCCCGCAGGGAATGGCGCTGAAAAGCGCCGCGAATAGCCGGCATCACGATTCGACCCTCCAGTCGCTCTCGTCAACGCCCCCAGTATAGTTGCAATTTGCAACAAATAACACAGATTGCAACAGTTGTGCACGGCAACTCGTTTTTCATTTTGATTACATCGAGTTACGGATCGAAAGACAAAATGATTAGTTGCATTAGGCAACGCTTCATTTCTTGTCCGCGCAAACCAAGAACAAACAATTACTTTATAAACATAATGTTACGTATCTGGCACACAATATGCGTAATTAATTGGCAACTACCACTCCTGACAGAGAGCATGCCATGAACCACATGACCAAAATCCTCAACGCCCTGGCCTTTGCGAATATCGGCAACCAGCATCAATTCAACGTCCTGCTGCGCCAGGTCGACCACCCGTCCGTTCCGGGCCAGAACCCGGCCCCGCTCGGGACGGTTTGCGCGCTGTCCGACACCACGTCTGTGGCACACGGCATCCATCATGCCCAGGGTGCGCTGTAAGCGTCCTGCAACCCCACATGACCGCTGAATCGACCAGGATACCGAGAGGATGGAATTGTTTGCCGAAGAATTTGTAACCGATCTTGTCGCGTTCGTGATCAGCGCGGCGTGCGTGGCCGCGTATTACCTGTTCCTCAACATGAAGGTACGGGAAAACCCCACCTATAGCATCCACGGCGTCAACGCCCTGTCGCGCAGGCTGTGGGTGGAACACGTCATGCGCAGCAACTCCGCCAAGGACATCATGGCGGTACAGACGCTGCGCAACTTCATCATGGCCCCCTCGCTCATGGCCTCCACCGCGGCGCTGCTCATCATCGGCACGCTGACCCTGTCCGGCCAGGCGGATAACATCTCGCACAGTTGGCACGTTCTGAGCATCGGCGGTTCGCATGCCACCACGCTGTGGATTCTGAAGGTCATGATGCTGCTGGTGGATTTCATCGTCGCCTTCTTCGCCTTCGCCATGTCCGTGCGCCTGGCCAACCATGTGCTGTTCATGGTGAACGTGCCGGAGCCCGGCACGCACCACGCGCTTGCCCCGCGGGCGGTGGCGCATCGCCTGAATCGCGCCGGCAACATGTTCGCGATCGGCATGCGGGCCTTCTTTTTCGCCATTCCGCTGGTGTTCTGGCTGTTCGGCCCCTACTTCCTGCTGATCTCCTCGGCTGGCCTGGTCCTTGCCCTCTACCGGCTGGACCGCAGCGAATGCCTGGAGGTACGCGAATCCCAAGCCGAATTCACCGCGTCGTCACAGAACGCGCCGGTCGTTCCGATGCACCACAAGTACGCCAAATAAACCAGCTTCCGCAGCAGGACCGGCCGCAGCCGTCCCTGCCCGGGGGACCGCTCAGGGACGTGTCCGATAGAAGGTCAGGGGTACGCTGTTCCGGGCGACCGCCGGCTTGAGTTTCCCCATCACGTGCATTTCGCACGGCTTGCAATCGAAGCGCAGGGTCAGTTTTTCGCTGCCGTTGATCAGCGTCAGCGGCGCCGCGCGCACCGTGCCCTGCACGCCGGTGACACCCCTGGCCTGCTTGGGGCACAGGCTCAGCGAGTAGCGCACGCAGTGCTTGGTGATCATCAGCGAGACTTCGCCGGTTTCCTCATGGCTCTCGTAGGCGGCGGCAATGATCCGGACGCCGTGCTTCGCGTAGAAATCGCGCGCCTTGTGGTTGTAGACGTTGGCCAGATAGGAGAGCGTGTCCTCGGGATAGATCGCCGGCGGCTCGACTGCCTGCACGCGTGGCGGGCGCCGATACGCCGCTGAGCGCGCGGCGTCCAGTGCGGCCACGGCATCGCGGCGCAGGGCGTTGAGGCAGGACGCGGGAACGAACCAGGCTTGCGCCAGGTCCAGCGCGATGCCCATCGGGGCAAAGTGCGTGGCCCCGAACTTACCCAGATGCTCGCGCAAGCTGGCCTCCGCTTTGGCGGAATCCCTGGCCGGTTCCTTGGCGTGCACAGCGTTCACCGTCACGCTGTGGCCATCTTCGTCGGTCAGCGTCAGCGAGAACCCCTCCGCGGTTTCCGCCAGCCGCAGCCATACGCCGATGCGGCGTTCGCTGGAGGGCCTGTCCAGCATGCGCATCCAGTTCATGTCCCGATTGCGGTTGACCAGCGTGCCCGCGCGCAAGTCCTTGAAGCTCGCCAGCGGATCCTTCGGAAACACCCGCCACACGCCCTCGCTCACCTTCTCGGCGCGGTTGATCGCCAGGCCGGCCAAATCCTTCTGCAAGGTGTAGTAGCAGAGGCCGTCGCCATTGTTGAGCACTGTGGCAGGGTCGTCGGTTTCGAGTTCGACCCACTTGTCGCCCAGCCTGGTCACATGACCGATCGGCAGGCCGGGATTCTTCGGCGTGTCGAACGCGCCGATGTCGTCCTTGCGGCCGCCGACGAAATAGTCGGTGAACTCGCGGTTGAAGTTCTGGTTGGGGTCGGGCATGAAGCTGAAGGTGGTGCGGCCGGAGGACGCGCGCGCGAACCCGGGACGGCGTTCGATGATGTCGTCGAGCAGCGTGCGGTAGTGGGCGGTGAGGTTCTTCACGTAGCCCACGTCCTTGTAGCGCCCCTCGATCTTGAAGCTGCGGATGCCGGCGTCGACCAGCGCTTCGAGGTTGGTGCTCTGGTTGTTGTCCTTCATCGACAGCACGTGCTTGTCGTGCGCGACGATGCGGCCTTCCATGTCGGTGACCTGGTACGGCAGGCGGCAGGCCTGCGAGCAGTCGCCGCGGTTTGCGCTGCGACCGGTGTGGGCGTGGCTGATATAGCACTGGCCGCTGTAGGCGACGCACAACGCGCCATGGACGAAGAATTCGAGCGTGGTCTCAGGTCGGGTGGCGGCGCGGATGGCGGCGATCTGTTCAAGATCGAGCTCGCGCGCGAGAACGACCTGACTCAGCCCCACGTCCTGCAGGAAGCGCGCCTTCTCCGGCGTGCGGATGTCGCACTGCGTGCTGGCGTGCAGCTGGATCGGCGGCAGGTCGAGTTCCAGCAGGCCCATGTCCTGGATGATGAGCGCGTCGACCCCGGCATCGTAGAGCTGCCCGATCTGTTTGCGCGCCGGCTCCAGCTCGTCGTCGGCGAGGATGGTGTTGAGGGTGACGAACACGCGCGCATTGAAGCGGTGGGCGTGCGCCGCCAGCCGCGCGATGTCGGCTATGTCGTTGGATGCCGCCGCGCGCGCGCCGAACGACGGTCCGCCAATGTACACGGCATCGGCGCCGTGGTTGACGGCTTCGATGCCGATGCCGGCGTCGCGCGCGGGCGCGAGCAGTTCGAGTTGATGGGGTTCCACGGGAGGCGTTTCGACCGGCAAAACGCCATTTTAGCCCTTTTACCGGACGGGGTCGCGGCTCGCCACCTGCAGGTAGGGCTGCGCCTTGACCGCTTTCAGCACCAGATTGAGCGTGATGTCGTTGCTGACGAGGAAACGGTATTTGCCCATGTTGAAGTCCGAACGCTTCACCGTGACGGTTGCCTGGGCACCACAGGTATCCACCTGCACGGCGGGGTCCTGGGCACACTGGAAGTGGCTGACGGCAAGCGTCACCGGCCGGGTCACGCCCTTGATCGTGAGATCGCCCGCCAGGCTCGACTGGTCGCCGTTCAGGACCATCTTGCCGGACCGGAAGGTGATCACCGGATAGTTGGCGGTATCGAAAAAATCCGCTGCCTGCATCTGCGCATCCAGCAGGGGCTGGCCGGTGCTCACCGAGGTGGCGTCGATGATCACGTCGGCCCATCCGGACTGCGCGGCACGATCGAACACCACCGTACCGCTGATGCGTTCGAAGCGGTTGGTCTGGCTGGACATGCCCAGGTAACGGTAGCTGAATTGGGACGCGGTACGGCTGTTGTCGATGATGTAGGTTTCGGGTGCGGCCTGGGCGGAAACGGCCCAGACAAGCAGCGCGGTGGACATGACCAAACGTATCATCCGATGCTCCTTCTGGCTGAACATCCTGATTCATTCGTAATGGCCGCAAGGCGGCCGGACCATCTCCTCCTTCCCGTTCGTCATGTTTTTCCGGGAAGCGGGGTCAAGGCTTGCAACCGCTGTGCCCGCATCAGCACCAGCAAAGAGAACAAAAACAATCAATAAAAACAGATGGTTGAAATCACCCAGGCGGCACGAAGCTTGCCGTTCGGCGCAACGGGATGATGGAAACCCGACATGCTGCGGAAAAACGGAACGCACCCGGAGGGCCCCGTGAGCCCAGGGGGCCGGAAGCGGAACAGGCGAAGAAAGATTGCCGGCGCGCCGGAAAGGGAAGACGGCGCGCGACACGAGTCAAGCCGACGGCCAGCGGCCGCCGGGCTGACTTTCAGCCGCGCAGGCTCATGCGCTGGAGGAAGGGTTGGCGCTCGATGAAGTGGTGCTTGAGTGCCCCCGCCACGTGCAGGGCCACCAGGGCCAGCATGATGTAGTTCAGCACTTCATGCAGTTCGCCCAGTTGCTCGCCCAGGGCCTTGTCCTTGCCGATCAGGTCCGGCAGGGGCAGCACACCAAACCATACGGTCTGCACGCCCTTGGCCGAACTCATCAGCCAGCCTGATACTGGAATCACCAGAATCAGCACGTACAGCAGGCCATGGGTGACGGCGGTGAGGCGCCGCTGCCAGCCGGTCATGCTCTCAGGCAGCGGCGGCGGCTCGTGCGTCAGTCGCCACACGACGCGCAGGCCCGCCAGCATGAACACGG
Source organism: Pseudomonadota bacterium (assembly GCA_021802595.1). The sequence continues at coordinate 1,379 of JAJZRT010000077.1, read as the reverse complement.
TGACGCCGATCCATTTGTGATAACTGAAGAGCTTGAGCTTCTCGGGCGACAGCGGCAGGTCGGCCATGTACAGGCCGAGCGGAAAGGCCACAAAAATCAGCAGGGCCACCAGCCAGTGCAGCACAATGGCCGGGGTCGAATAACGCATCGCGAAAGTCATGCTCTCTCCAGGTTCAAGGTGATTTCATCGTGTTCGCGCGGCACCGGATGGCCAACCGGCCGCATCTGCCAGGCAGCAGAGGCCCGCATGTCCCAGACGGATTATGCCTGCATTCGCCCCGGGCTGCGGGAATCGCGATCCGCCGGGAGCCGCGTCAGGACTCGTCCCAACGTGCCGCCGCCGCGTCGTCACTGGCTCGCGCATCCACCCAGCGTTCGCCCTCCGGCGTTTCTTCCTTCTTCCAGAACGGCGCGCGGGTTTTCAGGGCATCCATGATGAATTCGCAGGCAGCGAAGGCTTCGCCGCGGTGGTGGCTGGCCACGCCCACCAGCACGATGGGATCGCCCGGCAGCAGGCGCCCGACGCGATGGATCACCGTCACGTCGAGCAGCGCCCAGCGCGCGCAGGCTTCGTCGACCAGGGCGGTGAGCGACTTCTCGGTCATGCCCGGGTAGTGCTCCAGCGTCATCGCCTGCACGCCGCTGCCTTCGTTGATGTCCCGCGCAAGGCCGACAAAGCTGGCGATGGCGCCGATGTCGGTGCGCCCCTGGCGCATCGCGTCGACCTCGATCCCGAGGTCGAAAGCATCGGTCTGCACAACGATCTTCATCGGCCTAGCCTCCAGTCACCGGGGGGAAAATCGCGACTTCGGCGTTGTCCGGCAAGGCCGTGTCGAGCGCGACGATTTCCTGGTTGACCGCCACCCGGAACGCCCGTCCTGCCGCCAGTTCGTCCGCCCACGCGCCGCCGCGCGCCTGCAACTGGGAAACCAGGTCGGCGGCGGTGGTACCGGCAAAATCCAGGCTTTCCTCGGCCACGCCGAAGCGTTCGCGCAGGCGGGCGAAATACAGCACGCGCAGCGTCATGACAGCAGCTCCGCGAAGGGAATGAAACGCACCCAGTCACCTGCCTGCACGGTCTGACCGATCTCGATGTCGACGAGACCGTCGGCCCACGCACATGAGGTCAGCACGCCCGAGCTCTGGTTCGGGAACAGCCCCAGCCTGCCGTTCGGCTGCACTTTCGCACGCAGGAATTCACGCCGTACGCCGGGCTTGCTCCAGCCGAAATCCGCCTGCACCGCAAACGCGCGATACAGCACAGCAGCCGCGCCCATGCGTTTCAGCAGGAAGGGCCGCACGAAGAGGCCGAAGGTGACGAAGGCTGACACCGGATTGCCGGGCAGGCCGATGAAATCGGCTTCGCCCACGCGTCCGTA
>JAJZRT010000076.1 GCA_021802595.1 Pseudomonadota bacterium | reverse complement strand
GGAACGCACGGCGTCCCGTCCTCTTTGTGACCATGTCCAACATCCATCCGCTAAAAGACCAGATTGCGCTCCTGATCGGCGAGGCCCTCGAAACGGTGGCGCCCGACGCCCCGGTCAGCCTCGAAATCGAACGCCCGAAAAACCCCGCTCACGGCGACTTTTCCAGCAATGCCGCGATGCAGCTGGCACGGCCGCTGAAGAAGAATCCGCGTGAACTGGCGCAGTTGATCCTCACCGAGCTACCCCAGTCGCCGCTGATCGCCAAGACCGAGATCGCCGGCGCCGGCTTCATCAACTTCCATCTCGCCCCGGCTGCCTGGCATGGCATCGTGCGGCGCGTGCGCAGCGAAGGCGCGGCTTTCGGCCGCGGCGATGCCGGCAAGGGACACCGCGTGCTGATCGAATTCGTCTCCGCCAACCCGACCGGCCCGCTGCACGTCGGCCACGGCCGCCAGGCCGCGCTCGGCGACGCGATCTGCAACCTCTATGCGGCGCAGGGCTGGGACGTCTACCGCGAGTTCTATTACAACGACGCCGGGGTGCAGATCGCGACGCTCGCGGCCAGCGTGCAGGCGCGCGCGAAGGGCCTGAAACCCGGCGATGCCGCATGGCCCGAAGCGGCCTACAACGGCGACTACATCGCCGACATCGCGGCCGATTTCCTGGCGAAGCAGACGGTGAAATCCGACGACCGCGAATTCACCGCGTCGGGCGACGCCGACGATCTCGACGCGATCCGCCAGTTCGCTGTCGCCTACCTGCGCCACGAGCAGGATCTCGACCTCAAGGCGTTCGCCGTCGCCTTCGACAACTACTATCTGGAGTCGAGCCTCTACACCGACGGCCGTGTCGAGACGACCGTGCAGAAGCTCGTTGCCGCCGGCAAGACCTACGAACAGGACGGCGCGCTGTGGCTCAGGACCACCGACTACGGCGACGACAAGGACCGCGTGATGAAGAAGTCCGACGGCACCTACACCTATTTCGTGCCCGACGTCGCCTACCACATCGCCAAGTGGGAACGCGGCTTCGAGCGCGCCATCAACATCCAGGGCACCGACCACCACGGCACCATCGCGCGGGTGCGCGCCGGCCTGCAGGCCGCCAACGTCGGCATCCCCGAGGGCTATCCCGACTACCTGCTGCACACGATGGTGCGCGTGATGCGCGGCGGCGAGGAAGTGAAGATCTCCAAGCGCGCCGGCAGCTACGTCACCCTGCGCGACCTCATCGAGTGGACCAGCAAGGACGCGGTGCGCTTCTTCCTGCTTTCCCGCAAGGCCGACACCGAATACATCTTCGATGTCGACCTCGCGCTGGCGAAGAACAACGACAACCCGGTGTACTACGTGCAGTACGCGCACGCGCGCATCTGCCGGGTGTTCGAGGAATGGGGTGGCATGGCCGACATGCTCGACAATATCGATCTTGCGCCCCTGACTGCGCCGCACGAAATCGCCCTGATGCAGCGTATCGCCGAATACCCGGAAACCGTCGCCATGGCCGCGCGCGAACTGGCGCCGCACCTGCTGGTGCATTACCTGCAGATGCTGGCCGGCGATTTCCACGCCTGGTACAACGCCGAAAAATTCCTGGTCGACGATGCGGCCACGAAACTTGCCCGCCTCGCGCTGGCTGACGCCACCCGCATCGCGATCGTCAACGGCCTCGCCTTGCTCGGCGTATCCGCCCCGGAGAAAATGTAGCCATGGCAAAACCCGCATCCCGTCCTGCAAAGCGCAAGGGCAGTCCCATTTTCACCGGCCTGCTGATCGGCCTCGCCCTCGGCGCCATCCTCGCCGTGGGGGTGGCGCTATGGGCAACCGGCTTCAATCCGTTCAAGTCCGGCAAGTCAGCGACAGCCCCCGCAAAATCGGCGACGACGCCCGCCACTGCCGCGCCGGCAGCGGCCCAGCCGGATACCGCCCCCAGTTTCGACTTCTACAAGGTATTGCCGGACAACACCCCCGGCGCCCTGCCCCCTGCCGCCACGCCCGCCGCCACCCCCCTGCTTTACCTTCAGGCTGGCGCGTTCCAGCGCGCCGACGAAGCCGACAACATGAAGGCGCAACTGGCCCTGCTGGGTGTCGAGGCCGTCATCCAGACCAGCGAGGTGGCCAACAAGGGCATGTTGCATCGCGTGCGCGTTGGCCCCTTCCACACCATGGACGAAGTGAATCACACCCGCAGCCTGCTCTCGCAGAACAATATTCCGGTCACGCTGGTCAAAGAAACCCCCACCCAACAGGAGAAACCTTGATGTTTACCCGCGCCTTGGCTTTTTTTGCTGCCGCTGTCTTGTCCTTGTCCGCTGTTGCCGCCCCCGAAGAGGTATTCGAGGGCAAGGATTTCGCCCGCGTCAGCGTGCCGCAGCCTGTCGCAACCGGCAAGAAAATCGAGGTGCTGGAGTTCTTCTGGTATCGCTGCCCGCATTGCAACCAGCTTGAGCCCGGCCTCAATGCGTGGTTGAAGAAGCTGCCCAAGGACGCCGAGATTCGCCGCGTGCCGGCCGTGTTCCGCGACGACTGGATGCCCGGCGCGAAAATATATTACACGCTGGAACAGATGGGCCAGCTGAACCGCTTGCACGACAAGGTTTTCGATGCCTATCACGTGGAGAACCTCAATCTCAACGACCCGGCCGTACTGGGCAACTGGGTCGCGAAGCAGGGCGTCGACCGCAAGAAATTCGAAAGCGTCTACAATTCCTTCTCCACCCAGTCCAAGGCCATGCAGGGCGGACGGCTCGCCACGACCTACGCCGTCACGGGCGTGCCGGCCTTCATCATCGACGGTAAATACGCCACCTCGGAATCGATGACCGGCAGCGAGCCCCGCCTGTTCGAAGTCCTCGACCAGCTGATCGTGAAGGCACGCGCCGAACGCGGCGGCAAGAAGTCCGGCAAGTAGGCTTGCTGACCCGCCCGCACAAGGTCTTGAACCCGCCCTCAGGAAACGCACCCTTGCGGGTTTTGGATAAACCCTTGCGGGTTTTCATCACCGGGGCCAGTTCCGGCCTCGGCGCCGCGCTGGCCCGCCATTACGGCGCCGCGGGCGCGCAACTGGGGCTCGTCGGGCGCCGTCTGGACGGCCTGCAGGCCGCCGCCGCCGGGCTGGATGCGCAGCTATACCAGGCCGATGTGCGCGACGCAGCCGCCATGCAACAGGCGGCCGCCGCCTTTTTGAACGGGGTCGGCGTGCCCGACATCGTCGTCGCGGCGGCCGGCATCAGCGTCGGCACGCTCACGGAAATCGCCGAAGATGCCGCGGTATTCCGCGCGGTGATGGATGCCAACGTGCTGGGCCTGGTCCATACCTTTCAGCCCTTCATCGCCGCCATGCAGCCGGGCGGCGTGCTGTGCGGCATTTCCAGCGTGGCCGGGGTGCGCGGCCTGCCGGGAGGCAGCGCCTATTCGGCCTCGAAGGCGGCGGCCACGGTCTATCTCGAAGCCCTGCGACTGGAATCGAAAGCACGGGGCATTGCGGTGGTCACGGTGGCGCCGGGCTACATCGACACCCCCATGACGCAGGTCAATCCGTATGCGATGCCGTTCAAGATGACGGCGCAGGCCGCTGCGGCCAAAGTGGCCCGCTGCATCGACCGGCGACGCGGCTACACGGTGATCCCCTGGCAGATGGCCGGGGTGGCGCGTCTGCTGAAATGGCTTCCCGTTCCGGTCTATGATGCGTTATTCGAGAACGCACCACGCAAGCCGCGCAATCTGCCAACATAATACGAATTGCATGAAATTCCCCGGAGACGCAATGCCCGCCCCCTTGAACATCATCCTCATCGACGACCACCCGCTCTTGCGCATGGGGGTGGCAGGCTATATCCAGCAGGAGCCGGATCTGCGCCTCACCGCCCAGATGGCGAATGCCGCCGAGCTGCGTGCCTGGATCGCGGCGGGCAACCGGGCCGATGCCGCGCTGCTCGACCGCTCGCTACCAGATGCCGACGGCCTGGATCTGGTCTCCGACCTGCGCGATCTCGGCATCAAGGTCATCATGCTCACCATTGCCGACTCCGACGAAGAAATCTCCGAAGCCATCTCCTCCGGCGTCGACGGCTATGTCGTCAAATCCAGCGACCCCGACCAGGTGCTGGCCGCCATCCGCAGCGTATGCGAAGGCCAGAGCAGCTTCCCGCTCAACATCATGCAGCGGATGGCGCGCGGCGAACTCAACAACAATGCGTTGTCCGCACTGACCGCGCGCGAGATGGAAATCGTCGACCACGTGAAGGAAGGGCTCTCGAACAAGGCCATCGCCTACAAGATGACCCTGTCCGAAAACACCGTGCGCAACCACCTGCGCAACATCATGGAAAAGCTCGGCTTGCGCAACCGCGTCCAGGTCGCCACCCTGGCGCTGAAGGAAGATCACAAGCGGCATTGAGCCGCCTGTGGTGACATAAAAACGGCGGCGCCATGCCGCCGTTTTTATGCCTGCCGCCCCGCTCAGCCGAAACGCCTGCGCGCAGCGAAGCCCACCAGGCCAATCCCGGCCAGCAGCATGGCCCAGGTTTCGGGTTCGGGAACAGACGCAACGTGTCCTTGCACATCAAGCTCGAACAGATAACCCCAATGCCCCCCGCCAGCACGGGTATATCGCAGATATTGCCCGGAGACGGCGCTGCCGAGTGTTCCGTAGCTCGCATCATGCACGGCACCATATTTATAGCCGTTATAGGTTGCCGACTGCGTTAGCGCAGGCTCGATGTGATAACCGCCTGTCGCAATGTTTTGCCAGGTATTGCCGTCCAGACTGACCGATAACGCGTACAGGTTGTCATAAGGGTACGCGCCGTAAAGTTCGATGCGATCCAACACATAGGCCGCGCCAAAATTGATCTGGACATATCCGCCGGAACCGCCCGAGTTCCAGGAATTCAGACCGGTATTGCCCGTGCCGCCAAAATCTCCATCAATGATGTTGCTGTGGTCGTAGGCCGCGTTACCGCATCCCAGATAGCAACTGCTCGCAGAGGTGATCACGCCCGGCAGGCCGGTTAATTGAATGGCTTGTGCGCTGCCGGCTGTCAAACCCGCGACAAGCATCAGGGAAAGCGTCGTATGTTTCATGATGAGTATTTGTTGAATGCGTTAGAAAGTGGATGCAGCACGGCGACGTACAGCACGCCCCACCAGCCCAAGCCCGGCCAACAACATGGCCCAGGTTTCAGGTTCGGGGACTGCGGTAATCAAGACGGCGCTGTTGTTCAACAAGACGGGCTGATTGTGCGACCACTGGAGATACTGCCCATTGAGGTCGGCATCGGTATTGCGGATACCCGCCGTTGCGGTTGCGCCGCGTGACGCATCCGGATTGACCAGGCTGCCGCCGGTTTCCATATCGAGATAACGCAGCTCGATCGTGTTGGAGCCTTCATACAATACCGCTTCAAAACTAAGCGGACTGGAATTGCTGTTGCTGGCCGCGTCGTATTTTTTGGTGTCGCGCCATTCCACAATAAAACGCTGATTCCCCGCGCTACCCTGGGTGGCGTAATACACGCCATCGGTGCCGGAAAAGGTGGTAGTCCAGTCATCCCACGCCGCAGTAATCAGGGGCATGGTGCTGACATTCATGTGCCCGCCCAGCGGGGTGTTGATGTTGTCGGTGGTGGTGGTGCCAAAAGTCAGCAGGCCATTGGACGTGATGTAAGCCTGGGTGTACGTCTGGTTGAAGAAGGTAAAGCTGAAGCCCAGATTGATCGCGCCCGTAGCGCTGTCATCGTTGTTGCCCAGCACACGGGTTGCGCCGCCGATGGGTGTTTTCGATGCGGTGCCGAGTTCGTCCCACTGGAAGGCGGTGTCCGTGGCGCTGTAGCCGCCATTGGTGACAGCCGTCGCTTGGGCCGGAGCGGAAAGCGCCGCCAGAATACCGACTAGCGGCAACAGGGAAACACGGGGGAAAGTTGAAGTTTTCATGATGGTTATTTTTCGAGCGGGTTAGAAAGCGGAAGTGGCGCGACGGCGCGCAGCGAGGCCGACCAGCCCCAGCCCGGCCAACAGCATGGCGTAGGTTTCGGGTTCGGGGACGGCAATGGGGTTGAAACCCGTCGCGGGGTCGAATGGTGAAGTGCTGCTCGCACCCGCGTTGAACCACACGCCATCAATGCCAGCCGTCAAACCGGCAGCAAGCGTCAAGGCAAACAGTGTCGATTTCATGATGGTTTCTCCCTGACAGAATTAATAAACGGATGCGCGACGGCGCGCGGCGAAGCCGACCAGACCAAGACCGGCCAGCAGCATGGCGTAGGTTGACGGTTCCGGCACGGCGGTCGTGAATGCCATGTGATCCACAACCCAAGCGTCGTAAATTGACCCATCCAACTTTATCGACGTAATGGGTGCCGACAGTCCGGTGGCATCTATACGGAAGTACCCAGTACGTGCGCCACCGCCGCCAGCGATCGCAGTGAACAGGCTACCGTTTAGATAAACGTTCACCGTTTGCTCGTTTTGATGCAGGCTGAAGCCGACTTGAGTCACGCCGCCCGCGAAGGTGAATTCCAGATCACCCCAGGCGCTAATGCTGGAGTAGGCAGCCGATTGATTGTTGCCGGTATTCAGCAGCGCATGGGTGCCGTCCCACAGGCTGGAACAGGCCGCTGTTCCACAGGGATAGGTACTGAAAGCATTGCCATTGGGATCCGCAAACGGATCGAACACGTTGGGCAATGTTGCGGTTGGCCCATAGCTGCCCGAACTGGAGTTGCTGGCCTGAATCATCAGTCCGGCGGCCAGCGTGGTGTCTTCGAAATTTTCAATGATGCTGGCGGCGTTCAGCCCCAGCGCAGCATCCGAACTACCCCATAGACCTGAGCCAAAACTCGTCATGGTGTACGCAGCCTGTGCAGGCGCAGAAAGCGCCACCAGGATGCCAGCCAGCGGGAGCAGGGAAACACGCGGGAAAGTTGAAGTTTTCATGGCGATTATTTTCCGAGAAGTTTAGAAAGAGGAAGCGGCGCGACGACGCGCAGCGAGGCCGACCAGCCCCAGCCCGGCCAACAGCATGGCGTAGGTTTCGGGTTCGGGGACGGCAATGGGGTTGAAACCCGTCGCGGGGTCGAATGGTGAAGTGCTGCTCGCACCCGCGTTGAACCACACGCCATCAATATAAAAATCGGCGTTATTGCTGGCGCCGTAAAGCACCGGGCCGCCATACGTGCCATTCATGTCGGCGGTGACCGTCAGGTATTCCCATTGACCTGTGTGCGTGGACGCACTGCCTAGAATGGTCGCACTACCGCTATTTCCGGCAAGGATGAGGTGCGCCGACCCTGACACGGCATAGACCCAGGCGCTCAGCGTGTGAAAGCCAGACCAGCCGTAGTACTGATACAGACCATCGTCGAGGTTGCCGGTGATGTGAGCGGCATGATTCCCTTCGATAGACGGGCTGCTAGCCCAGTTGGTGATCACCGTTGTATTGAGCGTGTTGCCCCACTGATTCCAGAAAGGCAACGCGGAAGAGACGGAAGCGGCATAGCCCGAGGACACATCGGTCAGGGAGCCGTATTCAAAGTTACCATTGATCACCAAATTGCCAGTTTGATCCACGACGGGCAGCGCATGGGCGCCGCCCGCCGATAAACCGGCGGCCAGCATCAGGGAAGGCAGGATTGGTTTCATGAGAGTGGTTTTTTCGAGCGGATTAGAGTGGGGAAGAAGCGCGGCGACGTGCTGCGAAACCGACCAAACCCAGGCCAGCCAGCATCAGCGCGTAGGTTTCGGGTTCGGGAACGGCGGGAGTGGAGGCAAAGCCCACCGTGATACGCATGCGTGCATCGGAACCCAAGCCAATGGTGTCGCCCATTGCGGTGTAGGTGCCCAGCGAAGCATCCACGGCGTTAGCTGCCGAGTTCGGCGTGAAGGAACCGGCGCGGCCGTAAACCGCACTGGACAAGGTGTTGGCATATTCCAGCACCCCACCCGTTTTCACGAGTGCAACCCCGTTGATGTTGAAGCAGTTGTAAGCGACGTTGCAGTTGCCTTCGATGGTGAGGTACGAGCCGTTGGCGTCAAGTGCGCCGGCGGCGTCGGAGAAGAACACATCGTAGTTCTCATCCCCCGCGAAGAAGCCGAAATCACGGTTTGATCCGGTCAGCGCAGCACCCGTGATCCGGCTGGTCAGCTTGGCGTCGTTGATGGCGAAATCAACTGACTGGGTGGAATAGGTTATCTCCCAGATACGGATGCTTTGCAGGCCGGCCAGGCTCTGAATGGAGCCGGCGCTGGCGGTGTTGGCCAGCATGGTTGCGGCAAGGGCGAACAGGGAAAGAGCGGGTTTCATCATGATGTTTTCCTAAAGAGCTAAAAAGAAGCAAACGAACGGCGACGGACAGCAAAACTAACCAGCCCCAGCCCGGCAAGCAGCATGGCCCAAGTTTCGGGTTCGGGTACCGTCGCGACATGGCCGCTGACCTCAAGCTCGCCAAGATAGGCCCACACGGACGGGGTTGAGGCGTAGTAACGGAGATAACGGCCGGACGGTTCGATTCCACCGGTGAAATCGTGCATGGCCCCAAATTTTCTGACGCCGGTCAGACCGGATTCGTTGTGATAGCTGCCTGACGCAATCATGGCCCAGGAAATGCCGTCGGCGCTGGCGAGTAATTGGTAGTTGTCTACATAGGTCGAATTGTTGGCATACAGCTCGACGTGATCAAATACATATGCGCTGCCAAAATCCACCTGAACCCAGCCGCTGAGCGCACCGGCATTCCAGTAAGTGTCGAAGTTGTTGTCGAGAATATTGGCTCTGGGGCCGTTGGCCGGACCCGCACCACCGTAATCACTCGATGAAGTAACGACCAGGCCGGATAGTGCAGTCAAGTCGAGCGCCCGGGCGGGTTGCGCCGACAAGGCGCACAAAGAAAACAGCACCACGGTTTGCAGTGTTTTGGATAAACGCATTTTGAATTACCTCAAGCGTATTGTTCTTAGAAGATGGCGGATGGGGGCTTTGTTGCCCGACATGCCGCCGCCGCTCAAGGATTAGCAATGGCCGTTCCAGAAAGGTGCTGTTCTTATTTATCAATGGCTTATACACCAAGCCCGGCACGGTGGCCGGGCTGGGCGGGTCTGGGTGTAAAAAACCCCGACGCTATTCGACGGTGACGGACTTCGCCAGATTGCGTGGTTTGTCGACGTCGGTACCCTTTTGCAGGGCAGCGTGATACGACAGCAGCTGCAGCGGGATAGTGTGCAGAATGGGCGACAGCGCACCATTGCTGCCGCCCGGCAGCCTGATGACGTGGACGAAGGCGGATTCCTCGATATGCACGTCACCGTCGGCGAACACATAGAGCTCGCCGCCACGCGCGCGCACCTCCTGCATGTTCGACTTCAGCTTCTCGATCAGCTGGTCGTTGGGCGCGATGGTGATCACCGGCATGTCTTCGTCCACCAGCGCCAGCGGGCCGTGCTTCAGTTCGCCCGCGGGATAGGCCTCGGCGTGGATATAGGAAATTTCCTTCAGCTTCAGCGCGCCTTCGAGCGCAATCGGATAGTGCACGCCGCGTCCGAGGAACAGCGCGTGGTGCTTGTTGGCGAAGCGCTGCGACCAGGCCTCGACCTGCGGCTCCAGCGCGAGCACCTGCTGCAGCTTGTTCGGCAGACTGCGCAGCGCGGCGAGGTGGGCCATCTCCTGCTCGGGCGTCAAGCGTCCGCGCAGCTTGGCCAGCACCAGCGTCAGCAGGAACAGTCCGGCCAGCTGGGTGGTGAAGGCCTTGGTCGAGGCGACGCCGATTTCCGGTCCGGCGCGGGTCAGGAACTTGAGGCGCGAGGCGCGGGTCAGCGCCGACTCCGGCACGTTGCAGAGGGTCAGTGTCTTGTCCTGGCCCAGTGCCTTGGCATGATTCAGCGCCGCCAGCGTGTCGGCCGTTTCGCCCGACTGCGAAATGGTGACGATGAGCGCATCGGGGTTCGGCACGCTGGTGCGATAGCGGTATTCGCTGGCGATCTCGGCATAGGCCGGAATGCCCGCGATCTCCTCCAGCCAGTAAGTGGCCACTTTCGCGGCATGATAGCTGGTGCCGCAGGCGAGAAAGGTCACCGCGTTCACCTTGCCGAGCACCTCGACGGCATCGAAGCCGAACCACTCGGGCTGCACGCGATCCTGCGCCACGGCGACCAGCAGCGTATCGGTGAGCGCGCGCGGCTGCTCGTGAATTTCCTTCTGCATGAAGTGGCGGTAGTTGCCGAGCTCGGCCATGTCGGCCGACAGTTCGGACACATGCACGCTGCGGTCGACCGGATTACCCGCCGCGTCGTAGACCGTCACCGTCAGCAGGCCGATGTCGGCGACGTCGCCCTCCTCCAGGTACATCACGCGCTGGGTCACCGGCAGCAGCGCCGAGACGTCGGAGGCGATGAAGTTTTCCTCGATGCCGAGGCCGATCAGCAGCGGGCTGCCCTTGCGGGCACAGACCAGCTGGTTGGGTGCCTCTTCGCTCACCACCCCGATTGCGTAGGCGCCTTCGAGTTCGGCCACGGCGGCACGGGTCGCGGCGAGCAGATCCTTCGACTGGCGGTAATACAG
>JAJZRT010000075.1 GCA_021802595.1 Pseudomonadota bacterium | reverse complement strand
CGCCAGGTCGTCGGCCATCAGCGCGACGTCGGCGGTTTCCAGCGCGACATCGGAGCCCGCCGCACCCATCGCGATGCCCACTGTCGAGTTGGCCATTGCCGGCGCGTCGTTGACGCCGTCGCCGACCATCGCGACCTTGCCGTGCTGGTCACGCAGCGCCTTGATCGCATCGACTTTGTGCTCGGGCATCAGATCGCCGCGCGCCTCGGTCAGGCCCACACTCTTGGCCACCGCCTCGGCCACTTGCTGGTTGTCGCCAGAAATCATGATCAGTCGCTCGATGCCGAGCTCGCGCAGTTCGGCCATCACCCGCGCGGCCTCCGGCCGTGGCGTATCCATCACGGCGATGACGCCCAGGAACCGCTGTCCATGACGCACCACCATCGTCGTACGGCCCGCGGCAACCAGCTTGTCATTGGCCGCTGCCACCTCGGGCGGCAGCGTCGAATCGGGCAGTTCGGAGAATAGCACCGGCTTGCCGATCACCGCCGTCTCGCCAGCGACCTGCGCCTGCACGCCGCGGCCGGTAATGCTTTTGACGTCGGATACAGCAGGCAGTGCGACCCGTCCGCCCAGCCGCTCGGCGGCACCGGTGACGACGGCCGAAGCCAGCGGATGGTCGCTGCCTTGTTCGACCGCCTGGGCCAGGGCCAGCAACTCGTCTTCGCTAACCCCGGGCATCGCCACCACATCCGTCAGCCGCGGTTTGCCTTCGGTCAATGTGCCGGTCTTGTCGAAGGCGATCGAAGTCAGCGTGCCCAGGTTCTCGAGCGGCCCGCCGCCCTTGACCAGCACTCCACCGCGGCCAGCGCGAGCCACGCCGCTGAGGACGGCGCTCGGCACCGAGATTGCCAGCGCGCACGGGCTGGCCGCCACGAGCACTGCCATCGCACGGTAGAAGCTGGCTGAGAACGGCTCGTCGATCACCACTCCGGCGAACAGCAGCACCACTACGAGCACCAGCACTGCCGGCACAAAAAGGCGCTCGAAGCGTTCGGTGAACTGCTGCGTTGGCGAGCGCTGCGCCTCGGCCTCGGTGACCATCTTTACCACCCGCGCCATCGTCGATTGCTCGGCGCGGCGGGCGACCATCACCTCGATCGCGCCCGAGCCGTTGATCGTGCCGGCAAAGACGCGATGCTCGGCGCTAACGCGGTCGAACGCGGCCAGTGCCGCCGGCGCGTCGGCCACTGGCCGCTTGTCGACCGGAACGCTCTCGCCCGTCACCGGCGCCTGGTTGACGCTGGTCGTCCCGACCACCACCACGCCATCGGCAGGCAGTCGTTCGTTGGGGCGCACGATCACGACGTCGGCCACCTGCAATGCGGCGACGGCGACTTCCTCGGTTCCGGCGGCGCGGCGCACGGTGGCTGTCTCTGGTGCCAACTTGGCCAGGGCTTCGATCGCCTTGCGGGCGCGGCCCATCGCGTAGTGCTCCAGCGAATGTCCCAGACTGAACAAGAACAACAGCAAGGCGCCTTCGGCCCACTTGCCAAGCGCTGCAGCGCCGATGGCGGCCACCAGCATCAGCGTGTCGATCTCGAAGCGCCTTGCGCGAAGGTTGTCGAACGCTTCGCGAACCGTGTAGTAGCCGCCGAATAAATAGGCCGCGACGTACAGCGCCGTAGGCAGCCACGCCGGACTGACGACCACGCGTTCGAGCAGCCAGCCAACACCCAGCAGCGCGCCGGCAGTGCCGGCGAAGACGAGTTCGGTCATCTCACCGAATGGGCCGCCGGCGTGCGAGTGGCCGGCGTGGTCACCGGCTGCCTTGGCGTGGTCGTGACCGGCGTGGTCGTCCGCTTTCGCCGCGTCTGCCGGTGCCGCATCGGGCGCCTTGAGGCCCAGCGTGGCGGCGTGTTCCAGCAAGACCTGCGCCGACACCTTCTGGCGGTCGTATTCGATCCGCACCGCGCCCGAAGCAGCGACATCAGCTTCGAGCACGCCAGGTATACTGCGCAGCCCGTCGGCGACGCTGCGCGCGGCGCGCGCATGAAGCGCTGCGTCGGCGCGCACGACCAAATGCCCGAAGCGCTCGCTGATCTCCGCGCCCGCGGCATGAACCAGTTCTCGGACGCGGCCGATGTTGATCTGTGCCGGGTCGTAGTGGATGCACAACTGCGGCGCGTCGGCGTCGCGCGCGACATGCGCCTCGGAGATACCGGGCCTTCCCGACAGCGCGGCGATCAGTCGGCCGACGCAGAGGTCGTCGGCGTCGGGCAGGAGCAGCGGCAGGTCGAGCCGCAGCCGGGTCGTTGGTTCGTTCATTGGCACTCTCTTTCGTTGTTATGCTGCAGGGCCGACTGGTCAAAGCATTTCATCGGCGGACCATCACTGCGCCTGTCACTGGCGATAATACCTGAATCCGTGACCAGAACCGCCCAATCCCTTGACTGGCACGGGTTCCGGGCGTTTTTCCGCTCACCCGCCGGGTGAAGTCGGCGGGCATTTGAGATAATGACGGCCTTGCCCCCGCCACCGCCGCCATGCCCGACTTTCAAATCAAGCGCCTGCCCTACAACCTGACGGCGCACGCCGGATTGTCGCTGGTGGGGCAATACCTCAAGCGCTTTGCGCAGATCGACCAGGTCATCGATCCGCGTTTCCCCATTGCCGGCAAGGGGGGCATTGGGACCAGTTCTCTGCTCAAGGCCTATGTCGGGCTGCTGTGCAGCGGGAAGTCCGACTTTGACGCCATCGAATCCTTGCGCGGCGACGCCTTCTTCCGCGATGCGCTGGACCTCTCGACGGTACCGTCCTCGCCGACGCTGCGCCAACGCATGGACGCCCTGGGCGAGGCCGGCGACAGCGCACTGAGGGCGCTGGACGAGGCCAACGAGCGCCTCCTGGCGCGCGCCAAACCGACCCTCACGCCGCTCTCCACCGGCCATCTGGCGCTGGACTTCGATGTCTTCACCCTCGACAACAGCGGCACGAAGAAGGAAGGCGTGGGGCGCACCTACATGGGCTTCGACGGCTATGCGCCGATTGCCGGCTATCTGGCCGAGGAAGGCTACTGCCTCGGGCTCGAACTGCGCCCCGGCACCCAGCATTCGGCCTCGGAGACGCCGGATTTCCTGCGCCGCCTGCTGCCGCGCGCGCGGGCGGTGACGGCGCTGCCGCTCCTGGTGCGCGCCGACTCGGGCTTCGATGGCGCCGCGATCTTCGTGGCTCTGGCCGCCGCGCGCGAAGCGGGGCCGGTGGACTGGCTGGTCAAGTGGAACCCGCGCCGTTTCAAGGTGGCCACCCTCCACGAGCGCCTCGCCGCGGACCCTGCCACCGTCTGGTCGCATCCGCGCGCGGGCAAGCGCGAAACGTACGTTGTCGAACCCCTCACCCGCAAATTCGCCGGGACCAAAGTCACGATGCACCGGGTGATGCATCTGATTGAGCGCACGATCGATCGCGACGGCCAGATCCTGCTGATGCCCGATCTCGAGATCGAAGGCTGGCTCACCAGCCTTGAACTGCCCGTCGCCGAGATCGTCGCGCTGTACCAGGCACACGGCACCCATGAGCAGTTTCACTCCGAGTTCAAGACCGATCTGGACCTGGAGCGCCTGCCTTCGGGCAAATTCGCCACCAACGATCTGGTGCTGTCCCTGGCCGTGCTGGCCTTCAACATTCTGCGCGCCATCGGCCAGGCGACCCTGATCGAGCCCGACAGCCCGGTTCGCCACCCCGCCAAGCGGCGGCGCCTGAAGACCGTGATGCAGGAAATCATCGGCGTCGCCGCCCGCGTCATCACGCATGCCCGGCGTCTGACCTTGGGCCTTGGCCAGCGCTGCGCCGCCTTCACCGTGTTCGAGCGTCACTACCAGACCCTGCTCCAGTTCTCCGGCTGAGGCACTTCCCCGTGGGTCGCCATTCGATGCCGCCAGGCAGGTGAACGCTCGTCCGTCCATAGCGAAAGCCGGCGCAAGCCCGGATTTGGCCGTGCAAACACGCGTCAATTTTGTCTGGCGATGCGGTTTCATGCGAAATACGGGCTCAAGTTTCAATTCAAAACCCATTTCACGGCGCTATGCGGACAGCCTGCCAGGCGCGAAAGTGGCGGCCACGGATTCAGGAATAACAGCAATCAAATGTATTTATTCGCGTTCTAACCGGACATTGCTGATGCAAGTATGCCAAACTTACCGGTGGGTAATGATCGTAAGCTACCGCGTAATTTTTGAGCAAGATGGACTTTCCGGGGTTTTAGCCAAAAACTCCCAACATTGACCATGCGGGATGGGCGGTGTTATTCCCGATCCGACCGGCAGAGGAGAAATTAGTGGAACGCAACATCGCCCCTACCGTAGTGCCACCGCCCTCGCCAAGGCAGGGCCCCCTCGTGCAAGATTCCTTGGAGACCGGAGCCATCGTGCTCCGGCCGGAGCAGGTGCCGCAAGCCGAGCAGGCGCTTGCCGCGCTGGACTTCGCGGACGTTCCATCCGGCGACATCATCAAGATCGGCCTCGGTGCCGAACAGGCGCTGCAGAAGACCCTCGACGGCTTCCTCGCCCGGCTCGACAAAAAGACGGCGTCCAAGGTGTTCGCTCTCTTCGGGCGCCTGGAAAAAGGTGTCGATGACGCCAAGCTGCCTGAAATCCTGGAGAAGATCCAACAGGGTGAAGCCCCGGGGTTCTTCGCCGGTCTGTTAGCCAAGCTCACCGGCCGCAAGCCCGAGGAAGCCTTTCGCGAGTTCATGCAGGAGATCGGCGAGTTGATCTCGATCCGGACGCAGACGCTGGCCGACGAGATGGTCCGCCTGGAGGGCGAACTGTCCAAGGAAATGAAGACGCTGTTCGGCGAACTGCAGGCGCTGGAGAGCCTCAAGCAATCGTACGGCACGCACTTCGCCAGCTTCACCGTCGATGCTGCAGTCGCGCGGGCGTTTCTCGAAAAGGCCCGGCAGTACGTAGCGCAGCAGACTGCGGCAGCGGACCCTGCCGACGTGTCCGCCCAGGCACGGTTGCGTGAGCTGCAGGACAAGCTCAGCCTGCTGGAAAGTCGGGCCCTTGCGCTCGAAGGCACCTATACGCGCCTGCCGGCCGACCAGATGGTGATCCAACAGATCGAGGCCGCCGGAATCGCGACGCTGCAGGAGACCGCCACAACGGTGTCCTCGCGCTTCGCGTCGATCAAGATGACCTTGCTGGCTATCCACGGTGCATTCGCGGTCAAGTCGGTGCAGCAGATCGCTGAGCGCCAGGCGCGCCTCGACCAGCAATTGACGCAACTGCGCGGCCAGGCCACCAAGGACGTGGCAATCGCCGCGGCCAAGGCACCCGGTGACAACCGTGTCGCGCAGGCGCAGCAAATCGCCGCGATCATCACGCAGACGCGCGAGATCCACGAACTGGTCGAAACCGCAAAGCAGGAAACCGAAGCGAAGTTCGAGGCGGCGCGGCAGATGTTCGAGCAGTCGCGAGCCGAGCTCGCGGCGCTGCGCAAGGCATGACAACAACCCGGAGAAAACCATGCTCACACTAACCCTTGACAAGCCCGGTGCCGCGCCGGCCCGCAAGCTGCAACTCTCGCTCAACAAGGGCGCTGCGTTCAAGGTGACCGTCGCATGGCAGTGCGACGCCCGCCATCAGGACGACATCGACATCCATGCGCTCGAGGCACGCAACGGCGGCAATGGCGCGAAGGTCACGGTGCTCGAAGAGATTCTGTCCACCTACAACACGACGAAGATGAGCCCGAAGACCGGCGTGCTGCCAACCGCGGCCGACGGCTCCTTCGCCACGCCCACGGGCGGGCTGCGGCACTCCGGCGACGTCCGGGTCCAGGGCAACACCGAAACCATCGTCATCGATGGCTCGAAACTTCCCGCGGACGTGAACGAGATCCCCCTCTTCGCCACCGTCCACAAGGCCGAACACACCGCGGGGCACGACGAGGGCTCCGCGGCCGAGGACGAGGCGGCCTTCGCTGACATTGAGGTCTGCACCGTCACCATCGCCGACGAGAGCGGGCGCGAGCTGGGCGCCTACCAGCTGTCCAAGGAATTCGGCGAGTTCAACGTGGTGCAGCTGGGCAGCATCATGCACGGCGACAACGGCTGGGAGTACGCGCCTGTCGGCCGCGGCTTCACGGGAACGTTCAACGACGTTCTGGGCCACTTCTCCTGAAGGCCTGCTGTGCCGCCCACGAAGGACAAGTTGCGCCCGACGGTCATCGGCGCCCCGGGCGCTTCGCTGCGCACCCCCGCGGGGGCCGCGCCGCAAGCGCAGGACGTCCTGTCGCCGACGCGTCGTGTCCCCGCTGCCACGCCGGTGGTGCGGCAGCCGACGGCCATCCCGGGTGCCGAACGAAAGCGGATCGAAGTGGCTGTGTCGGATTTGCAAGCGTTGTCGCCAGGCGCAGCTGCCGGGGTATACCAGCAGGCGCGAGCACTGGTCGGCGCATTCGTCGTCGACAAGGCTTCGCAGCGCAAGGCGATCCTGTGGGGCCACAACCTGCAGCAGGTGCACGGCGACCTCGTCACCGAGATGCTTGCCCTTGCGCGCAGCCCTGTGCTGCGTCAGGTGGAGGGCTACCTCGCGCGAATGATGGACATTCTGGGATCGATCGACCTCATGGCCGTCTGCGGACATGGCGGCGACAGTCTCGTGGGCCGGCTGTTCCAAGGCATCAACAGCCGGATCGACACGCCGGGCGAACTTGCCCAGGCCCAGGCCGAGCTGGAGCAGCTGCTGGCACTCATGGGTGGCGCACTCGACCCCCTGCTGGATCTGAAGGACCGGCTGCTGCGCCTGTCCGGGTCGATGGAGGGCACCGCGGCACAGGTCGAAGCTTCTGCCATCGGCGCCCTGTTCCTGTCGGAGCGCCTTCGTCAGGGCGACGCCGCACTGGCGCAGTGCTTCGTGGAGCGCAGCATGAGTCTGACGCAGACCCTGGTGCAGATGCGGCAAGCCGGCTCCACGCGAGAAATACAGATCGAGCAGCCGATCCGCCTGATCGGCGCCATCCAGAACGTTGCGCTGGTCGTGATGCCGGCGTTCATCGGCAGCATCGCGTCCATCGCCACCCTCAGCGCCAGCAAGACCACGATCTCGCCGACCGAAGCCGGCGAACTGGCCTATCGGCTGCGGGACATCATCAGTCAATTGAAACCCTGAACCAGGAGCAAACATGAACAGCAAACTCACACTGAATCTGGACAAGTCGGCCAACGCGCTGCGCTTGGCGCTCGACAAGGCCGGCGTGGTGGCGAACGTGAAGGCGGAAACCGCCGCGATCATCGACGTCTCCGGCTCGTTCGAGCACGAACACGAGGAGGGCACGACCAGCATCCTGATCGAGCGGCTCGTACCCTACTGCATGGTGCTCGACCCGGACCGCAGGATGGATGTCTTCACCTTCAGCGCTGGCGAAGACAGCGCCCACTACGTGGGCGCGGTGACGCCCGACGATGCGCGCGACTACATCACGCGCAACATCGTCGACCGGGTTCCGGGCTGGAACGGCGGCACGACCTACAGCTTCGTGCTCGAGCGCGCGCTCGAGCACTTCGGCTGGAAGGTGTGCGAGGAGGCACACCGCTCATCCCAGGGTGCCGGCTTTCTCAGCCGCCTGTTCGGCTGGTCGGCGAGCGGGCATGAGCACGGCACCCCACACACGCACGAGAAGAGGCGCTCGCTCGTGCTCTTCATCACCGACGGCGAAAACGACAGGAGCGATGAGGCGCGCACCATGCGCATCCTCGAGGAATCGCAGAAGCGCGGCGACCAGGTCTACTTCCTGTTCATCGGCGCCTGCGAAGACAAGGGCGTGACGTTCGAATTCGTGCAGAAGATCGCACACCGGTTCAGGAACACCGGCGTGGTGGTGATCCGCGATCTCGAAGCCTTCGTGGCGCAGTCGGACGAGGAACTCAACGCCACCCTGCTGGGTCCCGAACTCGTCGAGTGGCTCAAGTCGTAGCCGGCAGGGTTCGTCCCAGCTTGCCCTTCCCGACGCGGCCTCGTCGATGCCTGCGGGCGCTGGCCTGGGGCATCACTCCGCAACTGGCCGCAGCGGCTGCTGCAGCGCAGCCGTTGGACGACTACATCAAAACCCTGACCGTCCCGGCATCGCCGACGGCAGCAACGTCGTCGGGGCTGGCCGCATTCAGGTGGAGACCGGGCTGCACCGGGAATACCGCAGCAGCAATGGCGCGCAGTCCCGGACGCTGTTCCTGCCCACGCTGCTTAGAATGGGGCTGAGGGAGAATTTCGAGTTCCGCATCGAGAGCAACACCTGCACCCGGACGACGGAGACCGACTCGACGCAGGGGATGGCAAGACGTGGGTCCTCTCCAGGCTGGGCATCTCGTTGCACAAGACGGCTGCGCGTGGGGCTTGCGCCATGTTCGCCGGACTACACAGCGCGAGCGCCCTCGGCCGCGGCGCTGTCGGCATCCTCGATCTCGATCGTCGTGTGTGACAGAGCGAACCGGGTGGCCATGGCCCCGCGCGCCGCGGCGAGCACGGTCTTGGCGTCCGCGCCGCCATCGACGACAAGGTGGCAGCTCATCGAGTCCAGGCCGGAAGTGATGGTCCACACATGCAGGTCGCGCACCGCAGTCACTCCGGGGATTGCGAGCAGCGTGCGCTCAAGCAGCGCGACGTCGACTTCGGGCGGTGTGCCTTCCATCAGGATGTGGATCGCCTGCTTGAGCAGGGTCCAGGTGCGCGGCAGGATGAGCAGCCCGATGCCGGCGCCGATCAGCGGGTCGGCAAGCTTCCAGCCGGTGAAGATGATGATGCCGGCGGCGACCAGCACGCCCAGCGAACCCAGCATGTCGCCCAGCACCTCGAAGTAAGCGCCCTTCACGTTGAGGCTTTCCTTCGAGCCGGCCGCCAGCAGCTTCATGCTGATGAGGTTGACCACCAAGCCGGCTGCGGCCACCGCCAGCATCGGCACACCCAGAATCTCGGGTGGATTGAGGTAACGCTGGTAGGCCTCGTAGAAGATGTAGACCGTCAACAGCAGCAGCACGACGGCATTGGTGAGCGCGGACAGCACTTCCATCCGCACATAGCCGTAAGTCTTCTGTGGCGTGCGTGGGCGCTCCGAGAAGCGGATCGCCAGCAGCGCCAGCGCCAGCCCGCCGGCATCGGTCAGCATGTGTGCGGCGTCGGCCAGCAGGGCCAGGCTGCCGGTCCACAGGCCGCCGACAACCTCGATGGCCATGAAGGCCGAAGTCAGTGCCAGCGCCCAGATGAGGTTCTGCCGGTGGCGCCCCGCTGCCGTACCGGAGGGTTTGCTGTCAGGCAGACGAGTTGCTGGAGTCGTTACTTGAGGCTCATCGATCATGTTCTTCCTTCTGGGGTAGGCGTAAGGATTCCTTCGTAAATGAATAAGATCGCCGGGAAACCCTTGTCACGCTTGAGCATCAGACGTGAAAATCCCCGGCAGCAGAACTCCGCGTGGGTTGAGATTTGATGAATCATACGGGCAGAGATCGCTCGCTAATCACGTACATTTTTACACTGCGATTCTTACTGCAGGTCCCTTTGGCCAACTTCCAAGGCACGAGGAGAGATTCGCGACGAGCTAGTGACCATTTTCTGCATTGCCCGTGCGCCGCTTTAGGTGCTCGGCAGTCCGCTCAACCTGGAACAGGCTGATGTCGTCTTGCGTACTCCCTTTGGGGTGGAAAGGCGTGCTGATTACCTCAATAAGCCTCAAGATGTAAATGAAGACAAATGCGATCAGTCCTATGGCGACGAAGGAGGTCGAGAATGGCTCAAGGGCCGTCAGAAGCAGAAGACCGATGGTGCCGAGCAGCACTGACTTCGCCAGAAAGAACGCCGACGGGATGAAGCGGATCGACTGGATGTAGTTGACGCGGAACAGATTCCGAACCAGTTGCGCTTGCTCCTGCTTCAGCTTGACAATGTAGTTGGGCGGCACTTCGGCCTTCTCCATCTGCGCGAAGAACTCCCCCAGCGCAAACACGTGATGGTGGGTCTCCCTGTTGCCCGACACTACATCGTCGCGCAAGCTGTTCAGCGCCGCGAGCAGTCCTTCGCGGAACCCCTCAATGTCCAACGGGTAGCGGCGACTGATCAAGAGCACGTCCTCGTACATATTCTCGACGATAGCCGTGAATTCCGCGGGAAGCCGCTCGCTTTCCTTGTAGTCTGCGATGGTGGCCGACAGGATGAACCCGAGGATGAAGAAGCCACCTGCGACCGCGGTGGCGTGTAGGGGGCTCAAGACCAGCATCTCCCAACCAAGCAAGTGAACGACGAGCTTCAGCCCGAGCACCAGCGCGAGCCACGCCAGGCTTCGAATGAAGATCTGCTGCTTGGATATCCAAGCTCTCATACGAGGAATTTGCAACATTTCAAGTTGAACCTTGCCCAATCTACGACTATGCACGAGCGACTCGGAGCCTCCGCGAATATTTTTTCGCAGCCAACTGATAAACATCGAGATAGAAGGCGTATCAGGCCTGCGGGGTGAATCGCCCAACCGAGTAAACCTGCCAACCCCATTACGGCGCCAAATCCCGTCGGGATCAGCGCGACAAAGTAGAGCCAGCGCTGATGGGTCAGCGCCGTCACCGCCAGCAATGCAATCGCAATTGCCAGCAAGGCATCGGAAAGATCAAATTAATCATCGCGATAATTGCCTGAGTCATAATCCT
>JAJZRT010000074.1 GCA_021802595.1 Pseudomonadota bacterium | reverse complement strand
ACGTTGCCGAGTGCCATCGACAGCACGGCCAGGATCACCAGCATTTCGCGCCAGTCCGCCACCTGCGACTCCAGCCCCTGCCCCAGGATACGGATCGCAAAGGCGAATGCGGCGATCTTGGGGGCGGAGCCGATGAACAGCGTCATCGCGGTCGGCGCGCCCTCGTAGACGTCGGGGATCCACATATGGAACGGAACGGCACCGATCTTGAACGCCAGCCCGGCGACGATGAAGACGACGCCGAACACCAGCGGGATGCGCAGGTCGGTGCCGTCCTGCAGGGCAATGGCCATGTCACCTAGTGAAAGCGAACCGGTGACGCCATACACCATCGACATGCCATAGAGCAGCATGCCCGATGCCAGCGCACCCAGCACGAAGTACTTCATCGCCGCCTCGGTCGCGACGCTGGAATCACGCTGCAGCGCGACCATCGCATACAGCGACAGCGACAGCAGTTCGAGACCGAGATAGAGCGTGAGAAAGTGGCTGGCCGACACCATCACCATCATGCCCAGCAGCGCGAACAGCGCCAGCACGAAGAACTCGCCCTTGTAGAGGCCGTGCGCGCGCAGGTAGTCGCGCGAATACACCAGCACGACAGCCACGGTCAGATAGAGGAACAGTTTCAGCACGTCGGACAGCGGGTCGTCGATGATGAGGCCGTTGAGCGCCAGCGCCGGCAGGGTGGAGAAATCATGCACGGTGAGAAGCGCCGCACCGGCCAGCGCGACGAGCGAAAGCACATAGGCCAGATAGCGCTTGCCGTCGCCCACCGCGGCGTCGATCACCAGGATCAGCGAGACCATGGCAAACACGAACATCTCGGGGAAAACAGGCGCGAACTGCATGATGGCGTGTCTCATCTGGAACCTTAAGGCAGTTTGCTTTGGGCGACGTGCGCCAACAGGTCGACCACCGATGCGTGCATCACGTCGGTGAATGGCTTGGGATACAGGCCCATGGCCAGCACGCAGGCAGCGAGCACGCCGAGCAGCAGGATCTCGCGCGCGCTGATGTCGCGCATCTCCTCGACATGCGGATTGGTGACCGCGCCGAACACCACGCGCTTGTACATCCACAGCGTGTAGGCCGCACCGAGGATCAGCGTGGTGGCGGCGACGGAGGCGAACCAGAAATTGACCTGGGTCGCGGCCATGATGACCATAAATTCGCCGACGAAGCCGCTAGTGGCGGGCAGACCCACATTGGCCATGGCGAACAGCATGAAGAAGGCGGCGAATACCGGCATCCTGTTCACCAGCCCGCCGTAGTCCTTGATCTGGCGCGAATGCAGGCGGTCATACATGACGCCGATGCAGAGAAACAGCGCCGCCGAGACGAAGCCGTGCGAGATCATCTGCACCAGCCCGCCCTCCCAGCCGAGCGGGTTGAACAGGAAGAAACCGAGGGTGACGAAGCCCATGTGCGCAATCGATGAATACGCGATGAGCTTTTTCATGTCGGACTGCGCCAGCGCGACCAGGCCGATGTAGGCGACGGCGATCAGCGACAGCATGATGACGAACCAGGCCAGTTCATGACTGGCGTCAGGCACGATCGGCAGGATGAAGCGGAGGAAGCCGTAGGCACCGACCTTGAGCGTGATTGCCGCCAGCACCACCGAGCCCCCGGTGGGCGCCTCGACGTGCGCGTCGGGCAGCCAGGTGTGCACCGGCCACATCGGCACCTTGACCCCGAACGCCAGCAGGAAGGCGAAAAACATCAATGTCTGCGCGGTCATCCCCAGCGTGGTCGTATGCCAGGTCTGGATATCGAAGCTGCCGCCGGACTGGAAGTAGAGATAGATCATCGACACCAGCATCAGCAGCGAGCCGAGCAGGGTATAGAGGAAGAACTTGAACGCCGCATACACGCGGTTCGGCCCGCCCCACACGCCGATGATCAGGTACAACGGAATCAGCATGCCTTCGAAAAAGGCATAGAACAGAATGCCGTCGAGCGCCGCGAACACGCCGTTGATAAGGCCCGACATGACGAGGAAGGCTGCCATGTACTGCGCCACCTTGTCCTGGATCACCTGCCAGCCGGCGATGACCACCAGCACGGTCACGAAGCTGTTGAGCAGGATCAGAGGCATGGAGATGCCGTCGACGCCGAGGTGGTAATGGACGTTGAACGCCGGAATCCACGCCGCATTTTCGACGAACTGCATCGCCGAGGTGGTGGTATCGAAGCCGGTCACCAGCGGAATCGCGACGGCCAGCCCCAGCAGCGCACCCACCAGCGCGATCCAGCGGGCGAGCGCGGCATTACGGTCGGAGCCGGTGGCGAGTACCGCTACTCCGGCCAGAATCGGAACCCAGATGACGAGGGAAAGGAAGTTGTTCGGCATGGCTCAGTTCAAGCGCGCGAACCAGGTCACCAGGGCGAATACCCCGATCAGCATGGCAAAGGCGTAGTGGTAGATGTAGCCGGACTGGAAGGCCTTGACCAGGCGCGAGAAGCGCTCGACCAGATGTGCCGAGCCGTTGACGAAGAAGCCGTCGATCACATTCTGGTCGCCGCGCCGCCACAGGCTGCCGCCGAGCGCGCGCGCGCCACTGGCGAACAGCCAGCTGTAGAGCTCGTCGAACCAGTATTTGTTGAGCAGCATCTGGTGCAGGAAGCTGAAGCGCCTTGCAATCGCCGCCGGAATGTCCGGGCGTTTGAGATAGAAGAAGGCCGACAGACCCACCCCCGCTGCCGCCAGCCAGAAGGGCAGCGTCGTCAACGCATGCAGCCCCATTTCCATCGCGCCGTGAAACTCCTGGTTCAGTTCGTGCATCGCCGGATGGCGGTCGGCGATATAAATCGCGCTACCGAAGAAGTCGCCGAACAGCATCGGTTCGATGGTCATGTAGCCGATCGCCAGCGAGGGCAGCGCCAATGCCAGGAGGGGGCCGGTGACCACCCACGGTGTTTCGTGCGGCAGGGCGTCATGGTCAGAGCCATGCGCCCCATCATGCCCGGCGCCGCCTGGGTCATGATGACCAGCGTGGTGCGCGTCGGGCTCGTTGCCGTGGCCGTGCCCCTGATGGAAACGCTCCTTGCCGTGAAACACCAGGAAATACATGCGGAAGGAATAGAAGGCGGTGACGAACACGCCCGCGAGCACAGCGAAGTAGGCAAAGCCCGCACCAGGCAAATGCGACAACTTTGCAGCCTCGATGATGCTTTCCTTGGAATAGAAGCCCGACAGGAAAGGCGTGCCGATCAGCGCCAGCGAGCCGATCAGCGAAGTCACCCAGGTGATCGGCATGTATTTCTTCAGGCCGCCCATGTAGCGGATGTCCTGGTTGTGGTGCATGGCGATGATGACCGAGCCGGCGGCGAGGAACAGCAGCGCCTTGAAGAAGGCGTGCGTCATCAGGTGGAATACCGCGACCGAATAGGCCGACGCGCCGAGCGCGACCGTCATGTAGCCGAGCTGCGACAGCGTCGAATACGCCACCACGCGCTTGATGTCGTTCTGCACCATGCCGAGGAAGCCCATGAACAACGCGGTGATCGCGCCGATCACCATGATGAAGTTCAGTGCCGTGTCCGACAGTTCGTACAGCGGCGACATGCGCGCGACCATGAAGATGCCGGCGGTCACCATCGTCGCCGCGTGGATCAGCGCGGAAATCGGCGTCGGACCTTCCATCGAGTCGGGCAGCCAGACGTGCAGCGGGAACTGGGCCGATTTACCCATTGCGCCGATGAACAGGAGGATGCCGATCGCGGTCATCAGGCTCCAGGGCGTGTCGCCCCAGATCGTGATGGTTGCGTTGGCGAGCGACGGTGCCCTGTTGAACACCGTGGCGTAATCGAGCGAACCGAAATGCGCCAGTACCAGACCGATGCCGAGAATGAAGCCGAAATCGCCGACGCGGTTGACCAGGAAGGCCTTGAGGTTGGCGTAGATCGCCGTCTCTTTCGTGTACCAGAAACCGATCAGCAGATAGGAGACCAGGCCCACCGCTTCCCAGCCGAAGAACAGCTGCAGGAAGTTGTTGCTCATCACCAGCATCAGCATCGAGAAGGTGAACAGCGAAATGTAGCTGAAGAAGCGCTGGTAGCCCGGGTCGTCGTGCATGTAGCCGATGGTGTAGACGTGCACCATCAGCGAGACGAACGAAACGACCAGCATCATCATCGCCGTCAGCGCATCGATCAGGAAACCGACCTCGAAGCGCAGGTCGCCCAGTGTCATCCAGGTGTAGACGGTGCCGTTGAAGGTGTGGCCGGCGAGCACGTCCTGGAACACCAGCACCGAGGCGATGAACGACACCGCCACACCGGCGATGGTGGCGACATGGGCGCCGGCGCGGCCGACCAGCCTGCCGAACAGGCCCGCGACGATCGCGCCGAACAGCGGCGCCAGCGGCACGACGAGATAGAGCGTCTGCATGTCCACGCGCATCAGCCTTTCAGGTGGTCGAGGTCATCGACGTTGATCGTGTGCAGATTGCGGAACAGCACCACCAGGATCGCCAGGCCGATGGCCGATTCCGCCGCGGCGACGGTGAGGATGAAGAAGACGAAGATCTGGCCATGGATGTCGCCGAGGTAATGCGAAAACGCGATGAAATTCATGTTCACCGCCAGCAGCATCAGTTCGATCGCCATCAAGAGGATGATCACGTTCTTGCGATTGAGGAAGATACCCAGCACGCTGATGGCGAACAGGATGCCGCCAAGCACCAGGTAATGCGATAAGGAAATCACGCGCCGCCCTCCCCTGTCCCGGGCTTCGGGGTCGATTGCATTTTCACGATGCGCAGACGGTCGCTGCGCCTGACCTTCACCTGCTCCGCAGGATCGATGTACTTGCTGTCCTTGCGGCGGCGCAGCGTCAGCGCGATGGCGGCGACGATCGCCACGAGCAGGATCACCGCCGCGAGTTCGAACGCATAGACATACTCGGTGTACAGCACCCGTCCGAGTTCCTTGGTATTGCTGTAATCGGCGGCGTGCGGCGCGGGCGAGCCCATCACGCCGAGGCCGAAATGGCGGCTGCCGAGGATCAACGCCATCTCGATCACCAGCAGCACGGCGACGAAACCCGCCAGCGGCAGGTAGTCCCAGAAACCCTCGCGCAATTTTTCCAGGTTGATGTCGAGCATCATCACCACGAACAGGAACAGCACCATCACCGCCCCCACGTAGACCAGCACCAGGGTGATGGCAAGGAATTCGGCTTCCAGCAACATCCACAGCCCGGCCGCGGTGAAGAACGCCAGCACCAGGTACAGCGCCGCGTGCACCGGGTTGCGCGCGGTGATCACGCGCAACCCGGCAAACACCAGGATGGCGGCAAAGAAATAAAAGATCGCGGTCGTGTAGGTCATGTCGGTTCGTCAGCGATATTTGGCATCGGCCGCCCGGTCTTTCGCGATCTGCGCCTCGTACTGGTCGCCAATCGCGAGCAGCATGGGCTTGGTGTAGTAGAGGTCGCCGCGCTTTTCGCCGTGATATTCGAGGATGCGCGTTTCCACGATCGAATCGACCGGGCACGATTCCTCGCAGAAGCCGCAGAAGATGCACTTGGTCAGGTCGATGTCGTAGCGCGTGGTACGGCGGGTGCCGTCGACGCGCTTTTCGGACTCGATGGTGATGGCGAGCGCCGGGCAGACGGCCTCGCACAGCTTGCAGGCGATGCAGCGTTCCTCGCCGTTGGGATAGCGGCGCAGCGCGTGCAGGCCGCGGAAGCGTGGACTTTGCGGGGTCTTTTCCTCCGGGAACTGCACCGTGATCTTGCGCGCGAACAGGTGGCGCCCGGTAAGCATCATGCCGCGCAGCAGTTCGATAAGGAGCAGGCTGCCGAAGAAATGGCTAATTCGTTTCATGGCACGCTCAGTGGAAAAGATACCCATACGGCGTCTGCATCATGGCGCCAACGAAGACGATCCAGACGAGGGTGATCGGGATGAACACTTTCCAGCCCAGACGCATGATCTGGTCGTAGCGGTAGCGGGGGAAGGTGGCACGGAACCAGAGGAACAGGAAGAGCACGAATCCGGTCTTGAGCAGCCACCAGACGATGCCGTCGGGCAGGAAGGTCACCGGCGACAGCCAGCCGCCGAGGAACATCAGCGTGGTCAGCGCTGCGACCAGGATCATGTTGGCGTATTCGGCGAGGAAGAATACCGCGAACGCCATGCCCGAATATTCCACGTGGAAACCGGCGACGATCTCGGACTCGCCCTCGGCGACGTCGAACGGCGCGCGGTTGGTCTCGGCCACGCCGGCGATCAGGTACACCACGAACAGAGGGAACAGCGGCCAGACATACCAGTGATGCAGCCCACCCGCCTGGCCATGCACGATGTCGGTGAGGTTGAGCGACTGCGCCGCCATCAGCACGCCGACCAGCGCAAAGCCCATGGCGATTTCGTACGACACGATCTGCGCCGCCGAACGCATGGCGCCGAGGAAAGCATATTTGGAATTGGACGCCCAGCCCGCGATGATGACGCCATACACGCCCATCGAGGTGATCGCCATCACATAGAGCAGGCCCGCATTGATATTGGCGAGCACCAGCTTGTCGGTGAACGGAATCACCGCCCACGCCGCCAGCGCCGGCGCGATGGCGAGGATGGGGCCGAGGATGAAGAGACCGCGACTAGCGCCCGCCGGGATGATGATTTCCTTCATCAAGAGCTTCACCGCGTCGGCGATCGGCTGCAGCAGCCCCTGGAAACCGACGCGGTTGGGGCCGATGCGAACCTGCATCCAGCCGATGACTTTCCGCTCCGCGTAGGTGAGATAGGCCACACCCAGCATCAGCGGCACCAGCAGCGCCAGAATCTTGATCAGCGTCCAGACGACGGCTTGAATGGCGGTCCAGTCCATGTCGCTCCCCATCACACCGGCTCCGCCGTGATCGGCCCGAACATCGGACCCAGGCCGGCCGTCAGCGGATGGCCGCTGGGCACGCGCACGCAGTTGTCGGGCAAAAAGTCATCGCGCTGCACTTTAAGGGTCAGCGCGCTGGCTGTCTGGCGCACCGAGACGCGGCCGTTTTCCGTAAGGCCCAGCTTCTCGATCAGCCGGCTGTGCATGCGCGCGACCGGCAGCGCCGCATCCAGCGTCATCTGCAGCGAGGGCGAACGGCGCACCACAGCATCGGTCTGGTAGATCGGCACCTCGGCGACGCGTTCCAGTCCGCCGGCGGGCTGGGGCGGCGATCCCCGCACGCCGCTGACCTCGTTGGTGAGGAAGGCCTGTACCGAGCCGATCGGCGTGTCACCCAGGGCTTCGCGCAGGACTTCCCTGGAATCGTTGTGATCGAATCCGGCCAGTCCCAGAAGATTACCCAGCACGCGCAACACCTTCCAGGCCGGGCGCGTTTCGCCGAGCGGTTTCACCACGGCGCTGAAACTCTGCACGCGCCCTTCGGTATTGATGAAGGTACCCGAGGTTTCGGTCCACGGCGCGATCGGCAGCAGCACATCGGCGTAGTCGAGCGACTTGCCCTTGTAGGGCGACATCACCACGACGAAGTCCGCCGCGTTGATGCTGGCCATCGCGGTCACCGGGTCGTGGGTGTCGAGCTCGGCTTCGACGCCCAACAGAAGATAGGCGGAGAGCGGCTCAGCCAGCATCTGCTGCGCATTGAGGCCCCTGACCGCGGGCTGGCCCAGCGGGCCCCGGCCCGGAATCGCGCCGACCGCCACCGCGCCGACACTGTTGGCCGCCTCGCCCAGCACGCCGAAACTGGCGCCGGAAAGCCGCGCCACTTCCTGCGCCAGCGCATGAATCTGGGAATAGCTGGGGTGATGCTGTGCCATGTTGCCGAGGAACACTGCGCGCGTCTCGCCGCCGGCAATGCTCTCGGCCATCTTGCGCGCGGTGTCGTCGACGATGCCGTGTGCAGCGATGTCCGGCACCGGCACGTTTTTCAGTTCAGCCAGCGCATGACATACGCCGGCCAGTGCAGCAGCAAGCTGCGACGGCGCGACGATGCGCTTGGCGTGCACCTTGCCGAGGAATTCGTCCTCGTGCGCATTGATCAGGTTGAGCTGGCCATACCAGCGCACCGACTCGCGGATGCGGTGCGCCATCAGCGGATGGTCCTTGCGCAGGTTGGAGCCCACCACCAGCATGCGGTTGAGGCGCGACATGTAGGTCACCGGCATGCCGAGCCAGAAGCCGCCATGCGCCTTGTCGTCGAGCGAGAAGTCGGACTGCCGCAGGCGGTGGTCGACGTTGCCGCTGCCCATGCCGCGCATCAGTTTCTGCAGCAGGAAGAGTTCCTCGGCAGGACGATACGGCGTCGACAGCGCGCCGATCCGTTCGGCCGGAATGACTTTCAGTTTGTCCGCGACGAATTCGAGCGCCGCCTGCCAGGTGGTTTCCACCCACTGGCCGTTGTGCTTGATCATCGGCTGGGTCAGGCGTTCGGCCGTGTTGAGGCCTTCGTAGGAGAAGCGGTCGCGGTCGGCCAGCCAGCACTCGTTGACGTCCTCGTTCTCGCGCGGCAGCACGCGCATCACCTTGTTGTCCTTGACGTGGACTTCGAGGTTGGAGCCGAGGCTGTCGTGCGGGCTGATCGACGGACGGCGCGACAGCTCCCAGGTCCGGGCGGTGTAGCGGAAGGGCTTGCTGGTGAGCGCGCCGACCGGGCACAGGTCGATGACGTTGCCCGACAGTTCGGATGCCACCTGGCTTTCCAGGAAAGGCATCACCTCGGTATGCTCGCCGCGCCCGGCCATGCCGAGCTCCATCACCCCTGCGATTTCCTGGCCGAAACGCACGCAGCGGCTGCAGTGGATGCAGCGCGTCATGTCGGTGGCGATCAGCGGGCCGAGGTTCTTCTCGCGCACCACCCGCTTGATTTCCTGGTAGCGCGACGACGAGCCCCCGTAGCCCACGGCCAGGTCCTGCAGCGTGCATTCGCCACCCTGGTCGCAGATCGGGCAGTCGAGCGGATGGTTGATCAGCAGGAACTCCATCACACTCTTCTGCGCGTTGATGGCGTATGCGGAACGGGTAAACACCTTCATTCCATCGGTCACCGGCGTGGCGCAGGCCGGCAGGGGCTTGGGCGCCTTCTCCACCTGAACCAGGCACATGCGGCAGTTGGCGGCGATGGACAGCTTCTTGTGGTAACAGAAGTGGGGAATCGTGATGCCGGCCTGATTCGCCGCATCCATGATGGTGTCGCCACTCTCGACCTGGAGGGCGCGTCCGTCAATTTCGATATGGAGCGTAGCCATCGTCAGCTTCCGGTCAGACCATGCAGCGCTTGTGTTCGATGTGGTGCTCGAACTCGCGGCCAAAATGTTTCAGAAAGCTTTGCACCGGCATCGCCGCCGCATCGCCCAGCGCGCAGATGGTATGGCCGCCAATGTGCCCTGCCACGCTGTTGAGCAGTTCCATGTCCTCGGGCCGGCCCTGCCCGTGCTCGATGCGGTGGATCACCCGGTACATCCAGCCGGTTCCCTCGCGGCACGGCGTGCACTGCCCACAGGATTCCTCGAAATAGAAATAGGACAGGCGCTCCAGCGCACGCACCATGCAGACCGTTTCGTCCATCACGATGACCGCGCCCGAACCCAACATCGATCCCGCCTTGGCGATGGAATCGAAATCCATCGTGCAGTCCATCATGATGTCGGCCGGCAACACGGGCGCCGACGAACCGCCGGGAATGACCGCCTTCAGTTTGTGTCCATTGCGCACCCCGCCCGCCATCTCGAGCAACTCGGAAAACGGCGTACCGAGCGGCACTTCGAAGTTGCCGGGCTTGTTGACGTGCCCCGAGACCGAAAACAGCTTGGGGCCGCCGTTGTTGGGCTTGCCGAGTTCGAGAAAAGCTTGTCCGCCATGCTGCACGATCCATGGCACCGACGCCAGCGTCTCGGTGTTGTTGATCGTGGTCGGTTTGCCGTAGAGGCCGAAGCTCGCCGGGAATGGCGGCTTGAAGCGCGGCTGGCCCTTCTTGCCCTCGATCGATTCGAGCAGCGCGGTTTCCTCACCACAGATGTAGGCGCCATAGCCGTGGTGCGCATGCAGCTGGAAGCAGAAATCCGTGCCGAACAGCCGGTCGCCAAGATAACCAGCCTCGCGCGCTTCTTTCAGCGCACGTTCGAAGATGTCGTAGATCTCGAAGATTTCGCCGTGGATGTAGTTGTAGCCCACGCGTGCGCCGAGCACGTAGCCGGCGATCGCCATGCCTTCGATCAGCTGGTGCGGGTTGTAGCGCAGGATGTCGCGATCCTTGAACGTTCCCGGCTCGCCTTCGTCGCTGTTGCAGACGACGTACTTGTCGCCGGGAAAGGCACGCGGCATGAAGCTCCATTTGAGCCCGGTCGGGAAACCGGCGCCGCCGCGCCCGCGCAGCGCACTGGTCTTCAGTTCGGCGATGATGGCGTCGCCCGATACCTGTTCGGTGACGACGCGGCGCAGCGCCTGGTAGCCGCCGTTGGCGACATAGGTCGCCAGCGACGCCGGGGCGTCGAGCGCCTGGGTCCAGCTGCAGACCTGGTGGGTGGGGGTGAGCAGGCTCATTCCATCTTGTCCAGCAGTTCGTCCACCTTCTCGGGCGTCAGGTGGGTATGCATCCTGTGGTTGTTGTGCAAGCACATCGGCGCATCGCCGCAGGCGCCCATGCACTCGCCTTCCTTCAGCGTGTAGCG
>JAJZRT010000073.1 GCA_021802595.1 Pseudomonadota bacterium | reverse complement strand
CCAGCAGCACGCGACCATCGGACTGGGTGAGCACGGCGGCCGCGACTTCGGTAATCGGGTTCATTTCCTTCCTGCCCAGTCGCGCGCGAACTGCCAGGCCACCCGGCCATTGCGTGCGCCGCGCCCGAGCGACCATTGCAGCGCGGCGCGCTCGAAGCGGTCGTCGGCAGGCGCGCCCAGCACCTCGGCCCAATGCCGCGCGATGGCGAGATAGGTGTCCTGGTCCATGCCGTGAAACGGCACCCACAGGCCGAAGCGGTCGGACAGCGAGACCTTCTCCTCGGTCGCCTCGCCCGGATGCACCTCGCCGCCGAGGTGCTTCGTTTCCAGGTTCTCCGCCATGTATTCCGGCATCAGGTGACGGCGGTTGCTGGTGGCGTAGATCAGCACGTTGTCCGACGGGCCGGCCAGCGAGCCGTCGAGCGCGGCCTTGAGGCTGGCGTAGCCGGGCTCGTGCTCGGCGAAGGTAAGATCGTCGATGAAGACGATGAAGCGGTAGTCGGCGTCGGCCAGCAGGTCGAACAGGTCGGGCAGATGCGGCAAGCCTGCCTTGTCCACCTCGATCAGGCGCAGCCCTTTTGCCGCGTACCTGGCGTGCACCGCCTTCACCAGCGAGGATTTGCCGCAGCCACGGGCGCCGGTCAGCAGCACGTTGTTGGCAGGCTTGCCGGCAACGAACTGGCGCGTGTTGGCATCCACCAGCTGCTTCTGGTCGTCGATCGCCAGCAGATCCTTCAGCGCCACCCGCTGCGGATGCAGGATGGGCTTGAGCGTGCCGGACTGCGCAGCCCAGCGTGCGGCGCGGACGGCTTTCCAGTCGAGGCCGCATGGCGTGGCCGGGTGGTCGAGGCGGTCGAGCAGGCGCTCGATGCGGGGAAGCAGGGCGGCGAGATCGGTCATCCGCAGATTCTAGCCGCAGGCTTAGGAAAAATTTAGGTTTCCGCTAGCAAAGACTTATCAATGTGGCCTCGGCGATCTGCCTAAGCTCCCGGCTGACTCGGATGCGCTGTGCGTCCGGCGAACAGGGAAGGAGAAGATCATGAACAGACGATTGAAACTGGCGGGGGCGCTGCTGGCCGGCCTGGTTCCCCTTGCGGCCTGGGCACAGGGGGACGCTGCCGATATCCGCCACGGCCGCTATCTGGTCCGGACCTCGGGCTGCAACGATTGCCACACACCGGGCTACATGCAGAAGGACGGCCAGGTACCCGAAACCGAATGGCTCACCGGCGACACGATGGGCTGGCAGGGGCCGTGGGGAACGACCTACCCGGCCAACTTGCGGAAGCTGGTCCAGCAGATGGACGAAAAGGCGTGGGTCGCGCGGGCGCGCCAGCCCATGCGTCCGCCGATGCCGGCACCCTCGCTGCGGGCCATGAGCGACGCCGATCTCAGGGCGATCTATCGCTACGTGCGCAGCCTGGGGCCCAAAGGCCAGGCGGTGCCCGCCTACGTGCCGCCCGGCGGGCCGGTCGCCACGCCCTACCTCGACCTGACGCCGAAGAACCTGCCGACGCAGGTGGCCCAGTGAGCGCCGCCGCTGTTCGCAGGCTGGAGACGATGCTACTGGTTCGCGCCTACGAGGAGACGCTGGTCGAACTGCAGCGCGCTGGCGCACCGGGTACCTGCACCAGCGTCGGCCAGGAGGCGTGTGCCGTCGGCGTGGTCGATGCGCTGGACGCGCGTGACCGCATCCTCACCAATCACCGCAGCGCCGCGCACCTGCTCGCCCGCGGCGCCGACCCCGGCCGCCTGATGGCCGAGGTGCTGGGCCGCGTCGACGGCTACTGCGGCGGCCGCAGCGGCAGCCTGCACATCTCGGCGAAGGAACTGGGCGTGGTGCTCACCTCGACCATCGTCGGCGGCGAGCTGTCGATGGCCCCCGGCGTCGCGCTCGCACAGAAGATGGGACAGGGCGAACCCGGCGGGATCGTGGCCGTGTTCTTCGGCGACGGCGCGGCGTGCGAGGGCATCTTCCACGAATCGCTCAACCTCGCGGTTCAGTGGCAGCTGCCGCTGCTGTTCATCTGCGAGAACAACGACTGGCAGGCTTTCGTGCACCGCCGCGAAACCATGCCCGACCGGGCCATCGCCGACTGGGCGGCAGGCCACGGCCTGCCGGTCGCGACGGTCGACGGCAACGACGTCGAGGCGGTGCACGCGGCAGCGCGCGACGCCGTCGCCGCGATCCGCGCCGACGGCCGACCGCGTTTCCTGGAGCTTGTCACCTACCGGCTGCGCGGGCACTTCGAGCCCGACGACCAGGCCTATGTCGATGCCGATGAACTGGCGCGCTGGCAGGCGCGCGACCCTTTGCAGACCCAGGCCGACCGCCTGCTCGCGCAGGGCACGCTCAGTGCCGAAGAACTCGCACGGCTACGCGACCAGGCCGCCGCGCGCATCGAGGGGGCCATGGCCTTCGCCCAGGCGAGCGCGTGGCCCGACCCGGCCACGCTCCCCCGCCACGTGTATGCCGAACAGGGAGCCCGGCCATGACCCGCATGACGATCGAACAGGCGATCCACCAGGCGCTCGCCGAGGAAATGCAGCGCGACGAACGCGTGCTGCTGATGGGTGAAGGCGTCGCCACCAAGCGCCGCGACCTGGTGCAGGATTTCGGCGTAGCACGCGTGCGCAACACGCCGCTGGCCGAGGCGATCATCGCCGGCACCGCCGTGGGGGCAGCCGCCAGCGGCCTGCGGCCGGTGATCGACCTGCTGTTCGCGCCCTTTCTCACCTACGCGATGGACGCGCTGGTCAACAGCGCCGGCAAGCTGCGCTACCTGTCGGGGGGACAGTTCGATTTCCCGCTGGTCGCGATGAGCATGACCGGCAGCGGCTGGTGCGTCGGCGCGCACCACAACCACAATCTGGAAGCGATGTTCGTGCACGTGCCGGGCCTCAAGGTGGTTATGCCGTCGACGCCGGCGGACTTCAAGGGCCTGCTCAAGGCCGCCATCCGCGACGACAACCCGGTGCTGTTCTTCACCGACCTGGCGTTGCTGCATCAGGAAGGCGAGGTGCCCGATGCGGCCGATCATCTCGTTCCGCTCGGCCAGGCCGCCGTACGCCGCACGGGCAGCGACGTGACGCTGGTGAGCTACGCCAAGACGGTCGAGGTCTGCCTGCAGGCGGCGGCACAGCTGCAGGCGCAGGGCATCGCGGCCGAGGTGATCGATCTGCGCACCCTGAAGCCGCTCGACGAGGCGACGGTGCTGGCCTCGGTGCGCAAGACCGGGCGGCTGGTCATCGTCACCGAAGCCAGCGGGCTGTGCGGCATGGCGGCGGAACTGGCCGCGCTGGCCGCCACCCGGGCGTTCGATACCCTGCGTGCACCGGTGGTCCGGCTGACCGGGCCGGATGCGCCGGGTGCGTCCTCGTGGGTCCTGGAGCAGGCTGCGCTGCCGACCGTCGAGACGGTGGTACACGCGGTACAGGGTATGGTCGTGAAAACGGCAGTCGAACCCGAGGCGCTCGTGGCGTCCTGAGGGAGGGCTCAGGCGTTGAGCTGCAGCGGCCGTCCCACGTTCAGACGAAAGCGGCCGCGCCCGGTCTTTTCCAGCGCGATCGCCGGGCAGCGCTCGGCGAGCCGGCGCTGCAGCAGGATGAGGCGCGTTTCCAGGTTGTCGCCGAAGTCGGGCAGCGGCAGGCGCGGGTCGTGCCGCAGTTCGCGGTTGCAGAAATCGCGGCGGCCGTTGCTTGCGTGCTCGTTGAGCAACGTCCACAGGATGCTGCCGGCGACGCCCTTGATCAGGTAATCGTTGTCGACGAACACGCTGTGGTCATGGGCGAAATAGCGCACCGCCAGCGGTGCGCCGGAAGGGCGGGGTACGGGCACGGCTGCCGCCGGCTCGGCGTCGTCCGGCAGCGCAGCGAGCTGCACGACGAGCGCGGCGAGATGGCGGCCGTAGACCACCAGCGCGTCCTCGTCGGCGTGGCTGAAGAAGGCGTTCTGTTCGCTTTCGGCGTATAGCACGCCGACCAGGCGCGTGCCGTGCGCGAGCGGTACCGCGATCTGGCTGTGCGGGTGGGCCAGCACCGGCAGCGGGATGCGTGGCGATGCCGGATCGGCCACGCGCAGCGCGGCGTGGTAGGTGTAGTCCCCGGCGTGGTGGTTGATGCGCACCGGGATCGCCTCGCGCGCGGCGACGCCGATGAGGCCCTCTCCAAGCGCCACCTCAGCGCCGATGCCGGACGCGGAGTAGCCCAGGCTTGCCAGCGTGTAGAGCGCGCCCCCGG
This sequence comes from Pseudomonadota bacterium, assembly GCA_021802595.1. The sequence continues at coordinate 6,440 of JAJZRT010000073.1, read as the reverse complement.
TCTCGTCGAGCATGGCGAGCAGCGCGTGGCGGATGCCGAAGCCATGCGCCAGCGCAGCGAGCGCGCGGTCGGCCAGCTGTGCCAGGTCGTCGCAGGCGCCCAGGTGGTCGAGCGTCCTGCGCAGCTTCAGCAGCGCGTCAGGCGGCGGGGGGGCCGGCGGCACGCGCGCGTCGACACTCTCGATGTCGAGTACACGATAGACGTCGGCGCCGCGCAGCGCGAACACCTTGGCCATGCCGGTACGCTCGGCGATGCCGGCGAGTTGCGCCTTCATGTATTCGAACAGCGGGCCGGACGTTTCGGTGCGCAGGTAATGCACTTTCAGGCGGAAGTGGCGGAAGCTCCCCGGCTCGATCACCTGCACCTCGGCGTAGGGATGGGCCAGCACGTTCTCGCGCGTCTTGCTGAAAAACTGGAACGACAGCGCCACGTGCTCGGCGTCGACGTAGTGCACCTGCGAGGCATATGCCACGTTGGGCGTGCCGTCGGGCGAGGCGGTCGCCACCACCGCCGGAATCGCGCCGTCGAGGCAGGGCCGCAGCGATTCCAGCGCGATCTTCATGCGCGCGCCAGCACCCGTCCGGCGTCCGGCCCCGGGGTCTGGTCGAATACGATGTCGGGCGCGAAGCGCAGCGCCACCAGGTCGTCGGTCGGCAGGATCGCCGCCAGGCTGGCGCCCGTCCCGACGGTATAGCCGAGCGTCTCCAGTTCGCCGGCAAACGCCGCCACGCAGCGTGCGCTGGCGGCACGATGCGTGGCGTTCACGCCGACCCGCGTGGCGTGCGCAGCCTTCAACTGCAGCGTCGCATGGGTGGCGGGCCGGCTCACGACCAGCGTGATGGCACTCCCCGCGTCGAGCGCCTCCAGCACCGCCCCCCCGCGCGCCGCCGACAGCAGTACCGTCAGCGTGCGCCGGTCGCGCGCCACCACCGCCCCCTGCGCCCGGCACACGCATGGCCAGCCGTCGCGCCCCACCGCGCCGACATTCATCGACAACGGGCCCTGCAGGAAGACGGCTTGGTCGGGGGTGAGCGTGAGCGGCATGGCGTACGGTTCAGTGTGTTGCGCGCGGATCGCGTATCTGCAGCCCTTTGCCGTGGGTGCGGATGTCGAATAGGCCGATTGCCTGGAACAGGCCCGAGAGCTTGGCGTAACCGTAGTTGCGGGAATCGAAGGACGCCTGTTTTGAAATGTGTTGGCCAACGGCACCCAGGCCGGCCCAGCCCTCGTCGTCAGCGGCGGCCTCGACGGCCTTGCGCAGGAGATTCACGAGGCGCGTGTCGCTGCGCAAGGTCTTGGCATCCGCACGGGCTGGTGCGGTCTTGGCCGAACCGTTTCCGCCGGGTGCGGCGACAGGCGTGGCGGCTTCGGCCGGTACAGGCGAAGCGGGCTCTTCGGGGCGGCGAAGATTCTCCAGATACAGAAACTTGGAGCAGGCGTTGACGAAGGGCTTGGGCGTTTTCTGTTCGCCGAAGCCGAAGACCTTCGGGCCATTGGCCCGCAGCCTCATCACCAGCGGGGTGAAATCCGAATCGCTGGATACGATGCCAAAACCCTCGAGCTGCTTGGTGTAGAGCAGGTCCATCGCGTCGATGATCATGGCTGCGTCAGTGGCGTTCTTGCCCTTGGTGTAGTCGAACTGCTGGATGGGCTGGATGGCGAAATCATGCAGCAGCGCCGCCCAGGCGTTGAGATGTGGGCTCTTCCAGTTGCCGTAGGCGCGGCGGATGTTGATGACGCCTTCTTTTGCCAGTTCGTCGAGCACTTCGTCGATCATGTCCGCCGGGCTGTTGTCGGCGTCGATCAAGAGGGCGATGCGCGGCTCGTGGCTCATGGCGTCTCCAAGGAGATGACGATCAGGTCCGGTATTCGGCGTTGATCTTCACGTAATCGTAGGAAAAATCGCAGGTCCACACCGTGGCGTTCGTGTCACCGCGGCCCAACGCGACACGTACGGTGATCTCGGCCTCCTTCATGACGGCCGCACCTTGCGCTTCGGTATAGCTCGCCGCGCGGCCGCCGTGTTCGGCGACCAGGACGTCGCCGAGCCAGACGCGGATTTCATTCACATCCAGGTCGGCCACGCCGGCGTAGCCGATGGCGGCGAGGATGCGGCCGAGGTTGGGGTCGGAGGCGAAGAAGGCGGTTTTCACCAGCGGCGAGCGCGCGATGGCGTAGGCGATCTGCTTGCATTCGGCGCGGTCGCGGCCGCCTTCGACGGCAATCGTCATGAACTTGGTCGCGCCCTCGCCGTCGCGTGCCATCGCCTGCGCGAGCTCGATCGCCACCTCGGAAAGAGCCGCTTTCAGCGCGGCGTAATCGGCGCCCGCTGCGTCGGCAATCGCGGCATTGCCGGCCTGGCCGGTGGCGATGAGGATGAAGCTGTCATTCGTAGACGTGTCGCCGTCGACGGTGACGCAGTTGAACGAGACGTCGGCGACGTCCTTCACCAGCTGCGCCATCAGGCCGGGCGCGATCGCCGCGTCGGTGGCGACGAAGCCCAGCATGGTCGCCATGTTGGGATGGATCATGCCGGAGCCCTTGGCGATGCCGGTCATCGTCACCGTCCTGCCGCCGACCGTTACCTGGCGCGAGGCGCCCTTGGCGACGATGTCGGTGGTCATGATCGCGTGCGCGGCCTCGCTCCAGTGGGTGGGCGACAGATCGGCCTGTGCGGCAGGCAGCGCCGGCAGGATCTTGTCGACCGGCAAGGGCTCCAGGATCACGCCGGTGGAAAACGGCAGCACGGCCTCGGCCGCGCATCCCATCAACTGCGCCACCGCTTCGCAGGTCCGGCGCGCGCGAGCGATGCCTTCCTCGCCGGTGCCGGCATTGGCGTTGCCGGTGTTGATGACCAGCGCGCGGATGGCGCCCGTTGCCAGATGCTGCTTGCATAGCGTCACCGGCGCGGCGCAAAAGCGGTTTTGCGTGAACACGCCGGCGACCTGGCTGCCTGCCACGAGTTCGATCAGCGTGATGTCGCGTCGCCCGGGTTTCTTGATGCCGGCGGAAGCGATGCCGAGACGGACACCGGCAACGGGCAGCAGGGAGGCAGGATCGGGGGCAGCGAGGTTGACGGGCATGGCGGCTTCGCGGAACGGAAAACCGCTATTTTATGCCGGGCGGCGGCAAATAGAGGGGGCGTGGCTTACTGGGCCTTTCCCATCAGCAGATTCAGCAGGCGGCGGAATCCCGGCCGCCAAGGCCACACCGGATCGAGTTCGATCGAGCGCGCCAGCGAGGCCAGCGCAATCAGGGCGAAGACGGAAAACAGCAATTCCGAAATGAGCTGGCGCGAAGTGAGCATTCCCAGAGGCATGTCCAGAAAGCCAGGGACATAGAACAGACTGGCAAATGCTGCAAAGAGAAAAGCCGGGCCGAGGTACATGATGTCCGCAATTTGAATTTGTTGTAAGTGGGGGGTCAGCAAGCGTTGTGCCAGGAAATAAAATACATAAGAAACAAGGCCATGTGCGGCATGTGCCGCGTGGCGCGGCGGAAAATGTAAATTAATTCGACAGCTATTTGTCCAGCGGCAAGGTCGCCAGCTTGCGCAGGATTTCGTGCGACAGCGAATAGAACTGCGGGGTGGGGCCGAGGTCTTCATAGATCGGATCGCCATAGTCGTCCTCGGCGATGATGCGGTTGCCCGGGACATAGGGCATGGCGACTTCCAGTTCGTCGAGCGCGGCACGAATCAGGTCGGCCATCAACTGGGAATCGCTGCGGCCGGGATACATCACGTGGAGCGCTTCGATGCGTGCGGCGTCACGCAGCGGCAAATGAACGGTGTAGGCGCGCACATCCGGGCGTGCATGACCCGCTTGTCCCCAGCGCTGGATCAATTCGGCAATGCGCATGCGAGTTCCCCAACCTCATGATGGTTGTGTTATAGCAAAGCCCCCCGCAAGGAAAAGCCGGCAGTGAGGTAAATTTGTCCTAAGTCTTGCGCCACACCAGCGTGCGGTTGTTCGCCGGCATGGCGATGTCCTGTTGCAGGCGCAGCCCCTGCGCACGCGCCAGCGCATCCACCGCCTCGAAATCGCGCACGCCCGAAGCCGGGTCGCGTGCCTTCAGCCAGGCGTCGAAGCGGGCATTGCTCTCCGAGGTGAACGCGCCGTTGTAGTTGAATGGGCCGTAGACCGCCAGGATGCCGCCGGCTTCCAGCACCTCGCCCACACCCTCGAAGAATTTTTCCACCTCGGGCCAGCTCATGATGTGCAGCGTGTTGGCCGAGAACACGGCATCGTAGCGTCCGTTGCGCCAGGCCGTCTCGTTGACGTCGAGCGCCAGCGGCGGCAATACGTTGGCCAGCCCCGCCTCAGCCAGCCACAGATGGATCCCGGCGTGGTGCGGGGTCACGTCGGCGGTCTGCCAGCGCAGATGCGGCAGCTCGGCGCCGAAATACACCGCATGCTGGCCGGTGCCGCTGCCGATTTCCAGCACGTGGCCGCGGTCGGCGAACAGCTCGCGCAACACTGCCAGGATGGGGTCGCGGTTTTGCACGCAGGATTCGGCGAAGGGTTTGTCGGTCACGTTCAGGTCTCCAGATGAATCAGCCGCCCGTCGGCCAGCAGCAGCGCCGCGTGGATCGGCCTGGCGGGATAAAGCGCCGCGAGCAGGGCACGATAGCTCGCCAGTTGCGCGCGATGGCGTTCGACCAGCTGGGCGTCGGGCAGACCGCGGCTGTCGTCGCCGGTCTTGTAGTCGATCAGCCATACCGCGTCGTCGAATTCCACCACGCGGTCGAGCCGCTGCGGGCGACCGCTGGCGTCGAGCAGTACCAGTTCGTTGTAGGCGCGACGATACTGCGCCGGATCGAAGAAGCGCGCCAGGTGTGGTTGCGCCAGCAGCGCGCGGGCGGCGGCCTCGATGGTTTCGAACTCGTCCGCCAGTCCCAGGCGTGCCGCCAGCGCCGGCAGGTCGCGCGGATTGCCTGGTGGCGCGTGGCGTTCCAGGCAGGCATGGAAGAGTTCGCCGCCCGCAGCGGCCGGGCTGGCGGCCGCCTCGGTGACGCGCTGCCCGACTGCCGGGGCGTCGATGCGGGCCGGCGCCGGGAGACGGTCCGTCTCCCGGGGCGCGGCGACGGGCAGGTCGGCCGGCAGATCCCGGCCCTGCCAGGCGGCGTCGACACGCTGCAGCCAGGCGTTCTTTGCATCGCCGCTCACGATCAGTGCCTGTTCGGCGCGGGTGAGCGCCACATACAGCAGATTGTCGGATTCGCGCTGCGCCTGGATCGCTTCGTCTTCGAACCAGGGTTCGCGGCGGGTGCCGCGATCCTCCTGTTTGCCGAACAGCGAGAAATGCTCGGGCCGCGGCGCCTCCGGCGGCCACGGCGCCAGCACGGCGTAGCTCGCTCCTTTTTGGTGATCGCTGCCGCCCAGCAGCCAGACGATCGGCGCTTCCAGCCCCTTGGAACCGTGGATGGTCAGCAGGCGTACCGCGTTCTCGCTGTCGGCGGCGAGGCCTTCCCCGGGCGCAGCGTCGGCATCGTCGATCAGGCTGGCGAGCTCGCGGATGAAGCCGGCTAGCGTCGGGTAGCGCCCCGCGTCCTGCGTCAGTGCCAGCTGCATGAAGGCACGCAGGTTGGCGGCGATCTGCGGGCGCATCGCCTCGGGCGCCGCCGCGGCGTAGCGCGCTTCAAGGTCGCCCTCGAAATAGATGCGGTCGAGCAGGTCGTGCACCGGCAGCGTGCCGCAATGCGCCCGCCAGCGGCTCAGCAATGTCGCGGCGCGCGTAAGGACAGGCGGGCTGCCTTGCACCGCGGGAAGTGCGAGCAGACGTTCCCAGCCGCGCGGGCCGTCCGCCGGAAACACGCGCAGCAGATCGGCGTCGCAGCAACCGAAGATGGGGCTCTTGAGCGTGTGGGCCAGCTTCAGGTCGGCATGCGGCAGCAGCAGGGTCTCGAGCAGTGCAATCGTGTCCTGTGCTTCCAGCGCATGCAGCAGCCCGCCGCGCCGCGACGTGATGAAGGGAATGCGTATGGCCTCCAGTTCGCGTTCGTACAGGTGCAGGTGCGTGCGTTTGCGCACCAGCGCAATTACATCGCCAGGCCGTGCCAGCCGGTCGCTTTTCGTTTTCTTGTCCCACACGCCCCAGCGGTCGAGGATGTCGTCGCACAGCACGCGGGCGAACTGTCGGGCCTCCTCGTGCACCGCGCGGTCGTCGGCTTCCGATTGCGGCGTAGTGAGCGGGTTGCGCAAACTATCGGCGGCGGTGTCCGCCTCGGCCTTCTCCACGCGGATCGGCAGGCTGCGCAGCGCGCCCGGGCGGTTGTCGTTTGCCGGCGCATGCGTGTGTTCGGCAAAGCCGAACACGCCGTCGAACACCGGGTTGATCGCCTGCACCACGGCCGGCGCCAGCCGCCGCGTCATGTCGGTGCTGAAGCGGGCGGCGCCGAAATGCGTGGCGAGGAAATCCGCCGCGGCATCGAACACTCG
>JAJZRT010000072.1 GCA_021802595.1 Pseudomonadota bacterium | reverse complement strand
CAGGCGTATGGCGAGCACGGCAGACAGCGTGGCGGAAGCCGAATTGACCAGATTGTTGCCGAGCAGGATCACGCCCAGCAGCTTGTCGGTCTTGTCCAGCAGCGCCTGTGCGCGCATCGCGCCCCGCACGCCGGAGGCTGCGGCATGGCGCAGGCGATAGCGGTTGATCGCCATCATCGCCGTCTCCGATGCGGAAAAGAATGCCGAAGTCAGCAGTAGAACGACGAGGACCGAAAAAAGCGTGCTGGTAGAGAAGCTATCCAATCAGAGTTGCCTCAGCGTCGGAGGATCACTTCCAGCACGAACTGGGTGCCCAGGTAGGCCAGCAGCAGCAGGGTGAACCCGGTAATCGTCCAGACCAGCGCCGTCCGGCCACGCCAGCCGCGAAAATGCCGCCCCAGCAGCAGGCCGCCGAACACCAGCCAGGAGAGGATGGCGAACACGATCTTGTGGGTAAACTGCAGCGGCGTACCGAACAGCTCCTCCGAAAAGAATACCCCGCTGAACACCGCCAGGGTCAACAGGGCGAACCCGACGCCGATGGTTCTGAACAGCATCGCTTCCAGCGTCAGTAAAGGCGGCGTCCCGCCTTGCAGAAACGCGCCGCGATGCAGTTGTTTTTCCAGCATGGTCATCATCACGGCGTGCAAGGCGGCCACCGCCAGCAAGCCGTAGGCGAGGAAAGACACCACCAGATGCGCGCGCAAGGTCAGCGCCTGCGAATCGGGGATGGCGTGTGTCTCGGTAAAAAACGCCATGAGCAGCACGGACAGCGCCGCCAGGCCGCTGACCCACGACTGCAGGCGGGCCAGCGGCGCACCCTGGCTGGCCAGCCAGTACGTCAGCGCAGTCAGCCATAGGATCGTCGACAGGGAGTTGCCGAATCCCAGCCGGATATCGCCCTGCCCGAGCGCCGAATTGAAGATCAGTGCGCCGTGCGCCAGCAAGGCCAGCGGCGTCAGCACGCGGACCGAAGCATCGGACGGCGCACGCCGCAAACGCCAGGCGACCCAGCCATACAGCGCGCTTACACACAAAGTAACCAGCAATAGCGGGGACATTCGTTAAAATGGGTATTGGATTCAGCCAGCCTCATTATCCATGCCGCCCATAGCGGCAACAAGGAAGCCATGTTAGAAAATCTCAGCGGGCGCCTCGCCGGCGTCGTCAAATCCCTGCGCGGGCAGGCGCGCATCACCGAAGCCAACGTGCAGGACACCTTGCGCCAGGTGCGCCTGGCCCTGCTCGAAGCCGACGTCGCCCTGCCGGTGGTCAAGGACTTCATCGAAGCGGTGAAGACCCGCGCGCTGGGCCAGGAAGTGCTCGCGAGCCTGTCGCCGGGCCAGGCACTGATCGGCATCGTCCACGAGGAACTGACCCGCCTGATGGGCGGCGAGAATGCCGACCTGAATCTGGCCGCCACCCCGCCCGCGGTGATCCTGATGGCCGGCCTGCAGGGCTCGGGCAAGACCACCACCAGCGGCAAGCTCGCGCTGTTGCTGAAAAACCGCAAGAAAAAGGTCCTGCTCGCCTCGGCCGACGTCTACCGCCCCGCCGCCATCGACCAGCTGCGCCAACTCGGCAAACAGCTCGACGTCACCTTCTTCGAGGCCGGCGACGAGCGCGACCCACTGAAAATCGCGCAGGCCGCGCAGGATCACGCCCGCCGCCAGTTCTATGACGTGCTGATCGTCGACACCGCCGGCCGCCTGGCGATCGACGAGGCGATGATGGCCGAGATCACGGCCTTGCACGCCGCGGTCAAGCCGGTCGAAACCCTGTTCGTGGTCGATGCCATGCAGGGCCAGGACGCGGTCAACGTCGCCCGCGCCTTCAACGAGGCGTTGCCGCTCACCGGTGTGGTGCTGACCAAGCTTGACGGCGACGCCCGCGGCGGCGCGGCGCTGTCGGTGCGCCACATCACCGGCAAGCCACTCAAGTTCATCGGCGTCGGCGAAAAGCCCACCGGGCTGGAAGCCTTCCACCCCGAGCGCATGGCGCAGCGCATCCTCGGCATGGGCGACGTGCTCTCGCTGATCGAACAGGCGCAGGCCTCGGTCGATATCGCCGAAGCCAGGAAGCTCGCCGACAAGGTCAAGAAGGGCAAGGATTTCGACCTCGAGGACTTCAAGGCGCAAATCCAGCAGATGCGGAAAATGGGCGGACTCTCCGCACTCATGGACAAGCTCCCCGGCGCGGGACAGGTGGCCATGCCAGGCACCGACGACAAGGCGATCAACCGGATCGAGGGCATCATCAACAGCATGACGCCGCTGGAACGCCGCAAGCCCGAGATCATCAAGGCCAGCCGCAAGCGTCGCATCGCCGCGGGTGCGGGCGTGCAGGTGCAGGAGGTCAACAAGCTGCTGAACCAGTTCGAGCAGGCCCAGAAGATGATGAAAATGATGGGCAAGGGGGGGCTGGGCAAGATGATGCGGGGCATGAAAGGCATGCTGCCGGGGATGCGCTGATCCCGCCCCACTGGCAAGCCGGAGGATTTTGGGTATAATTCGCGGTTTTCTCCGTTTACCGGTGGGTTGAATCATGGTCGTTATTCGTCTTTCGCGCGGCGGCGCCAAAAACCGTCCTTTCTACAACGTGGTCGTGGCCGATTCGCGCTGCCGTCGTGATGGCCGCTTCATCGAGCGTGTCGGCTTCTACAACCCGGTGGCCGCCGAAGGCGCCGAAGCGGTGCGTCTGGACCAGGACCGCATCGGCTACTGGGTGAGCAACGGCGCGCAGATGTCCGACACCGTCGCCCGCCTGGTCAAGCAGAACAAGCCCGCTGCCGCTGCCTGATTTGGCTGAAATCGCGGACTGGGTCGTGATGGGGCGCATCGCCGCCCCGTTCGGCGTCAAGGGTTGGGTCAAGGTCCAGCCCTACAGCGAAGACCCGGGCACGCTGATGGATTTCGAATCCTGGCGCGTCGGGCGCGGCGAGCAGCAGACGCATTACACCGTCGAGACCGTCCAGGACCACGGCAAGGCCCTGGTCGCCAAACTGGCCGGCATCGACGACCGCGACGCGGCGTATGCCCTGCGCGGGCAGGAAATCTCGGTGGCGAAAAGCGACTTGCCGCCGCCGGAAGAAGACGAGTTTTACTGGTCGGACCTGATTGGCCTCAAAGTCATCAACCACCAGGGCATCGAGTTGGGCAAGGTCGACAGCCTGATGGAAAGCGGGGCGAACGATCTGCTGGTCGTCAAAGGCACGCGCGAGCACCTGATTCCGTTCGTCGCAGCCTTCGTCGGCAAGGTGGATCTGGCGGCGGGGACGATCGAGGTGGACTGGGGCGAAGACTACTGATGCGCTTCGATGCGGTCACGCTCTTCCCCGAGATGTTCGATGCCGTACTGGATTACGGTATCACCCGGCGGGCGCTGGATCGAGGGCTGTACCGGTTCAAGGCCTGGAATCCGCGCGATCACACCGACGATCCGCATCGCACGGTGGACGACAGGCCTTACGGCGGCGGACCCGGGATGCTGATGCTGGCCGAACCGCTGGATCGGACACTGGACGCAGTACAGCGGGAACTGGCCACCGAGAATTTGGCACCGTGGGTGGTGCATTTTTCGCCCCGCGGCCGCCCGCTGACCCATCAGCGGGTGATGGAATTGAAGCAAAAGCCCGCGCTGGTGTTGCTGTGCGGGCGCTACGAAGGCATCGACGAGCGGCTGCTGCAGCGTCGCGTGGACGAGGAAATCTCGCTCGGCGACTTCGTGCTGTCGGGCGGCGAACTGCCGGCGCTGGCGCTGATGGATGCGATCATCCGGCAGCTTCCCGGCGCGCTGAACGACGCCGAATCGGCCGCGCAGGATTCGTTCAGCCACGGCCTGCTCGACTGCCCGCACTACACGCGGCCCGACGTGTGGCAGGGCATGGCGGTGCCGGAAGTGCTGAAAGGCGGCAACCACGCGGCGATTGCCAGGTGGCGGCATGAAGAAAGCCTGCGGCTCACCGCCACGCTGCGCCCCGACCTGCTGGACAAGGCGCCGCAGAAAAAGGATTGACCGGTTTGTTTTTCGCAGCCGGAAATGAGCGGTCCCGGAGTTGATAGCTCCGGGCCCATGTGAAACGGCGTGACGTCCACCTGCAAGGGTGCACCTCTCCCGCCTTGATGTAAGGAAACATCATGAACATCATCGAGCAACTCGAACAGGAAGAAATCGCCCGCCTGGGCAAAACCCTTCCCGACTTCGCCCCCGGCGACACCGTCGTCGTCCAGGTGAAAGTGAAGGAAGGCAACCGCGAGCGTCTGCAGGCCTACGAAGGCGTCGTCATCGCCAAGCGCAACCGCGGCCTCAATTCCGCCTTCACCGTGCGCAAGATCTCCGCCGGCGAAGGCGTCGAGCGCACTTTCCAGACCTATTCGCCGCTGGTCGCCAGCGTCGAGGTCAAGCGTCGCGGCGACGTCCGTCGCGCCAAGCTGTACTATCTGCGCGAGCGTTCCGGCAAGTCCGCGCGCATCAAGGAAAAGCTGCCCGCCCGCAAGGCCGCAGCGACGGCCGCCGAATAAGCCGCTTTCCGGCCCCAGCAAAACGCCCGCTTCATGCGGGCGTTTTGCATTGATATCCTGTGACCACTTATATTGTGCGGAAGCACCTCCCAGAAAGGAACGTCATGCCAGGTCCACTCGATGCGGCAACCGAGGAGCACTGCTTCGGCTGCGTCTACTTCCCGCCCAATCTGCCGCCGCACGCCTATGCCGAAGACGATTGGGCCATGCTGCAGGCACGCACGTGCTCGTTCGAATACACGCCCGGGACGCCAGACTGCATGGCCAGCCGCAAAACCAGCTGCAGCCTGGTCGACCTGGACGCCATGCGGCGCTCGGTCGGCTCGGCGCGCGAATGAGCCGTCCCCTCCTGCCGCAATGATCGCGTACGACGCCATTCTCTCCGCCCCGCCCTGCCGCCTCGGCGCGGTCTTCACCGGCGAGGCCCTGACACGGCTGGATTTCCTGCCCGTGGACGCCCCGGCCGCCACGCCCCTCGACAGCCGTGCACAACATCTGGCACGCGAACTCGACGCCTACTGGAACGACCCTGTCCACGTCTTCGACCTGCTCTTCGTCCCGGAAGGCACCGCCTTCCAACTGCGCGTGTGGCACGCGTTGCTGCAAATTCCGCCTGGCCGGCCGACGACCTACGGCACCTTGGCGAAGCAGCTCGGTACGGCTGCACGGGCTTTGGGCCAGGCCTGCGGCTCCAACCCCCTGCCCCTCCTCATCCCCTGCCACCGCGTGGTGGCGGCCAACGGACTGGGTGGCTTCATGCATGCATCGAACGGAACACCGCTGGACGTGAAAACCTGGCTGCTGGCGCATGAAACGCCCCCCTCTCCCCAACCCTCTCCCGCTTGCGGGAGAGGGAGCAAACGCAATGCCCAAACCGATTGACGACGCCCTGATTGACCGGTTTTGCGATCATCTGTGGCTGGAAGACGGTCTGGCGGACCTTACGCTGGCAGCCTATCGGCGCGACCTGAAGGCTTTTGCCGCCTGGCTGGAAAAAGAACGCGGACAGGGCCTCGATGCCGCCGTGGCGGGCGACATCGAGGCCTATCTGGCGTGGCGCTTTGCGCGCCACAGCCAGCCCCGCAGCGCGGCGCGCTACACCTCGGCGCTGAAGCGCTTCTACCGCTATCTGCTGCGCGAACGCCTGATCGCCACCGACCCCACGCTCAACCTGGACCGCCCCAAACTGCCGCGTGCACTGCCCAAGACACTCACCGAGACCGATGTCGAGCGCCTGCTCGCTGCCGCCGACACCGCAACGCCGCTGGGGCTGCGCGACCGCGCCATGCTGGAAACGCTGTACGCCACCGGCTTGCGGGTGTCCGAACTGGTGGGGCTGAAGCTGACGGCGGTGAATCTCAACGACGGCGTGGTGCGCGTCACCGGCAAGGGCAACAAGGACCGATTGGTGCCGCTGGGCGAGGAAGCGGTACTGCGGCTCAAGCGCTATCTGACGGAGGCACGCCCGCTGCTGCTGGAGAACAAGCTGAGCGATGCGGTGTTCGTGACCGCGCGCGGCGACGGCATGACGCGCCAGGCATTCTGGTACCTCATCAAGCGGTGCGCCCACGCGGCCGGCATCACGCGCCCGCTGTCGCCGCACACGCTGCGCCACGCCTTCGCCACCCACCTCTTGAATCATGGCGCCGACCTGCGGGTGGTGCAGATGCTGCTCGGGCACAGCGACATTTCCACCACGCAGATCTATACCCATGTGGCGCGCGAACGGCTGAAGCAATTGCACGCGCAGCATCATCCGCGCGGTTAGGGCCTGTTAGCACTCATTTCGCACTTGCTTAGACACGCGAGCTCGGCTTGGCCAGGTAAAACCACTCCTGCCCCGGCAGCGCAGCCGGGTTGGGGAAAACGACATAGCCGTCGCAGTCCGCCATCACCGGCGTGCCGTCGTGTCGCATGCCGATGGTTTCCCCCTTACGCACACGATCGAAGCTGGCCCAGTCGCGAACAAAGGCATCGTCCGCATGCGCCCGGTCGATGACCTGGTACAGACGCAGCGCCTCGGTATCGGTCACGGCCGCCGGCGCCGGTGCCGCGCTCAGTCGCAGATGCGCCAGCGCATTGTGAATGGCACGCCAGGCCACGTCGGGGGCGGCGGGATCGTCGTGCTGGCCGCATTCGAGCGTGAGCGCGATGCCGCCCTGCGCGCGCATGTATTCGGTGGTGCCCACGCCGTAATGCACGTCGGCCTCGCGCGCCGACATGCCCGCCGCCAGGCGGCGTGCGACGCCGGCGGCGTAGGTATCGAGCCAGCCGTCGACGAAGCGATGCACGCCCAGGGAAAGCGCCAGCGCGGTTTCCTCGGCGGCCCGCGCAAACGGCTCCAGCGCGCCGTTGTTGTCTTCCGGGCCCAGCATGGCGAAGGGCTCGCCTGCGGTGTGAAACGAATGCAGGTCGAGCAGCGCGTCGTGCTGCGCGAGCAGGGGGCACAGCCAGTTGGCGATGCGGTCCTCGAATTCGAGCGGTGTGTCGGTCGGCACGAGATTGCGGTTGAGGTTGCGGTCGCCCATGCGCTGGTGGCGCGCATAGGCCAGCGGGTTGGTGACCGGGACGAAGGTCACGCTGCCCGCGACGATGTGGATCTGTCCGGATTCGATCTCCGCGATCACCCGGCGGATCGCCTGCGTACCGCAGGTCTCGTTGCCGTGCACCGCACCCAGCACGATGAGCCGCGTGCCGGGCGCCAGGCCGGTGAACGCCACGGATTGAAAATGCAGCGCTTCGTGTTCGTTCATGGTTGCAAGGCCTTGAACAGCAGCGATACGCTCGACACCAGCAGCAGCACGCCGACCAGCCGCGTCATCTGCGACGGACTCAGGCCCACATGCGCACGCCCGCCCAGATAGAGCGAGCCCAGCATGACCGGCAACGCGGCAGCATAGGCAATCCACACCTTGGCACTCAGCAGCAGCCCAGCCACCAGGAAACTGACGATACGCGACATGCCATCGAAGAAGAACAATGCCGAGAAGGTTGCACGCAGGTCGCTTTTGCCGTGGATGCGGTGAGTCAGGTAGATCACGTAGGGGGGGCCGCCAGTGCCGAACAACGCCCCGACCGTCCCCCCCGTGAGCGCAGCCGGCACGGCCCAGCCGCGCGAGATCGGTTTGTCGCTGCGGATATTGAATACGCTGCGCATGGCAAAGACGAACACGAACCCGGACAGCGTCATCAGCATGGCTGCGGGCGGCAATTTCACCAACAGGTGGGTGCCCAGCACCACGCCCACGACCCCGAAGGGGATCAGCACGCCGATCTCGCCCCATTGCACGCGCTTGAAGTGGAGGCCACCGATCACGATCGACGCGGTGAAATCGAGCAGCAGGATCAGCGGCACGACAAATTTCAGCGGCATGAAGAGCGCCAGCAAGGGCACCGAAATCAGCCCCGAGCCGAAACCGGTGATGCCGCGGATGAAATACGCCGCCAGCAGGATGGCCGCCATCGCGGCCACGTGCTCGAAGCTCACAGGCGCGACCCGCGCTCGATGGTGATGCCGAGTTCCTTGATGCCCGGCACGATGGCGAACTTGGTCACCGACACCTTCACCCACGGCGCGCCGAATTCATCGCGCACGATGGCTGCCACGTGCTCGGCGACCGATTCGACCAGGGTGATCGGCTGCGGCGCGTTGTGCAGGTAATCCTTCACCCGCCCGGCCACCGCGCCATAGTCGATGGTGTCGGCGACATTGTCGGTACCGCCCGCCTTGCTGTCGGGCAGCCCGATTTCCAGATCGAGGCGCACCGGCTGCGGCACTTTGCGTTCCCACTCGTATATGCCGATAATCAGTTCGAGCCGGAAGTCCCGTAAAAACAAAATATCCATCGCACGGCCCCCAGGGGCTCAACCAAAACCCGCCATTTTACTGACTTGTTTATGACCACGCTGTTGTTTGTTGCCGTTGCCTACCTGCTGGGTTCGTTATCGTTCGCCGTGATCGTCAGCCGCGCCATGCGCCTGCCCGACCCACGCAGCTTCGGATCGGGCAACCCCGGCGCCACCAACGTGCTGCGCACCGGGCGCAAGGCGGCCGCCGCGCTCACGCTGCTCGGCGACGCGCTCAAGGGCTGGGTGGCGGTGGAACTGGCACGCATGCTGGCGCCGCAATTCGGCCAGGTCGAAGACGTCGTTCTGTTATGCGCGCTGGCGGTGTTCATCGGTCACCTGTTCCCGGTGTTTTTCCGCTTCCAGGGCGGCAAGGGCGTGGCCACCGCACTCGGCGTGCTGGTCGGCCTGGACCCCTGGCTCGGGCTGGCGTGCCTGGCGACCTGGCTGCTCGTGGCCGCGGTATTCCGCATTTCCTCGCTCGCCGCCCTCACCACCGCCGCGCTCGCGCCGCTGTATACGGGTCTGCTGGTGGGCTGGGGCAGTACGGCCATGACCGTATTGGCGATCGCACTGTTGCTGGTCTATCGTCACAAGCGCAACCTCATCAAACTGGTATCCGGCCAGGAAGGCCGCATCGGCAGCCGCTCCTGACGCCAGCCCATCCGATATGGCCTTTTTCGACAAAACCATCGAGCACGCAAAGGACAGCCTCGCCGAGGTGTCGCGCGAAGCGATCGACCTTGCGGGCGAGCGCCTGTCGGGGGTGGTCAAGGACGGCGTGGCGCAGGCAGGCACCGAACTGAAGGATGTCATCTGGCGCGCCAGCCAGGAAATCGACGCAAAACTCGACAAGATTTCCGACGAGCTGCACGAACAGCGGCAGTTCACCAAGGACGACGTGCGCGAACTGGTCGATTATGCCGGCGAGAAACTGGGCACGCTGATGGACGCGCGCATCGCCCATGCCAAGGCGGAATTCTCGTCACTGGTGCAGGACAAGGTCGAATACTTCAAGCACGAAGTCGACAGTTTCTTCATCGAGCGGCAACGCGATCTCGCACGCGAGCGGCGACGGCTGTTCATCAACGTCGCCATCGCGATCCTGGCCTCGCTGTCGCTGGGCTTCGTGTCATGGCTGTACCACCAGTATCTCGGTGGCGATCTCGACATGTTCGCGGTCTTCCGCATCGTGTTCGCCTCGCTGGCGGGCGGCTACGCAGCCTATCTCGCCGTCAAGCTGCTGCGCCGCTGGCTGTCGATGTCGGAGCACAGGAAAGACACGCTGTTCCTGGTCAGCCGCTACTGGGGTGTGCTGCGACCGGAAAGCATTTTCGGCACGCTGATCCTGGTGTGCCTGATGGCAGCACTGGTGGGATTCCTGCTGTTTCCGGACCAGATCGCGCACTTCGCGGGCGGCGAAAAATGGCTCAAGGCCTTGCGCGAGGCCTATCCGATATTCCGCAGGTAAGGATTACACGGCGTCGAGCGTCGCCAGGTCCCAGCGCGGCCTGACCGCGAATGCCAGATCGGGCGGCTGCCTCTGCGCCGCCAGCCGCTGCGCCCCGGCGTAGGCGATCATCGCGCCGTTGTCGGTACAGAATTCCAGCCGTGGGTAGAACACGCGGATGCCACGCCCTGCCGCCTCGCGCGTGAGCCGTTCACGCAGGTGCGTGTTGGCGCCCACGCCACCGGCGACCACCAGACGGACAGCCCCGCTGTGCGCGCAAGCGGCCAGGCTCTTGCTGACCAGCACCTCCACCGCCGCCGCCTGGAACGCCGCCGCGATATCCGCCGCCTGCTCCAGACCCTCCTTCCGAACCAGCGTCAGCACCGCGGTCTTCAGGCCGCTGAAGCTGAAATCGAAATCGCCCGAATTCAGCATCGGGCGCGGCAAGGGAAAACGGGCAGCATCGCCGGTCGAGGCCAGTTTCGACAGCGCCGGCCCGCCTGGATACCCCAGCCCCAGCAGCTGCGCGGTCTTGTCGAAGGCCTCGCCGGCGGCGTCATCGAGGGTCTCGCCCAGCAGGACATAGCGTCCGACGCCCGACACCAGCATCAGCTGGGTGTGCCCGCCCGACACCAGCAGCGCGACGAACGGGAATTCCGGCGGCGTATCGGAAATCAGCGGCGACAACATATGGCCTTCCAAGTGGTGTACGCCAATTGCCGGCACATTCAGCGCGTAGGCCAGCGCACGCGCCATCCCCGCCCCCACCAGCAGGGCGCCGGCAAGCCCGGGGCCCTGCGTGTAGGCAATCCCGTCAATCTCGGCCAGGCTGCGTCCGCTCTCGGCCAGCACTTGGCGCGTCAGGGGCAGCACCCGCCGGATATGGTCGCGCGACGCCAGTTCGGGCACCACGCCACCATAGTCGTTGTGCATGGCAATCTGCGAAT
>JAJZRT010000071.1 GCA_021802595.1 Pseudomonadota bacterium | reverse complement strand
GTTCGGCAACGCCGCCAGCGTGCTGGTCGGCGACTTCCTGTATTCGCGGGCGTTCCAGATGATGGTGGCGGTCGACAACATGGAAGTCATGCGCATCCTGTCGGACGCCACCAACACCATCGCCGAAGGCGAGGTGTTGCAGTTGCTGAACTGCCACGACCCGGACATCGACGAGGACAACTACCTGCGCGTGATCCGCTACAAGACCGCCAAGCTGTTCGAGGCTGCGGGCCGGCTCGGCGCCGTCATCGGCGGCGGCAACGAAGCAGAGAAAGACGCGCTGGCGCGCTACGGCATGCATCTGGGCACCGCATTCCAGCTGATCGACGACGTTCTCGATTATTCCGGCGACTTCCTCAAGACCGGCAAGAACATCGGCGACGACCTCGCCGAAGGCAAGCCCACGCTGCCGCTGCTCTACGCGATGAAGCACGGCAGCGCCGAGCAGGCGGCCAGCATCCGCCAGGCGATCGAGCACGGTGGCCTGACGGAATTCCAGAGCGTGCTCGCCGCCATCAAGGATACGCGCGCCCTGCACTACACGCGCGAAGTCGCGCAACGGGAAATCCAGACAGCAAATGATGCAATTTCTGCATTACCGGATTCAAAATCCAAATCAGCTTTGCTACAATTAGCGGCTTTCGCGGTTGACCGCAGTTTTTGACCGCGTTGAAGACGTTTCCTTATAACGTTTCCCGGTAGTTTTTCAAGCAAGGGTTCAGCCCAGACTGGGCCCGCCATCTGCCTCGGGGTGTAGCTCAGCCTGGTAGAGTACTGCGTTCGGGACGCAGGAGTCGGAGGTTCGAATCCTCTCACCCCGACCAATTCTTTCAACGGGTCAGCTGACTTGTTGAAATCCCCTAGGGAGACGCTGAACAAGTCCTTCGACAAGCTCAGGACGAACGGCAAGTAATTGATTTCGTTCGTGGTGAGCTTGTCGAACCACACAGCAAACCAACTTGTTCAGCGTTTCCCTAGTCCATCTGCGTGACTGGATCGTGACAACCGATCAGGCACGCTGACGGCTCTTACATGGTTCTCTACATGGCTATCCAGTGCCAGATGCGCACAGCGTTCGGTCATTTCGATGGCCCGAGTGGACAGGCGCGTCACGCACGGCTTCCCGCCGTACCCCCTTGCTTACGCCATGCCCCGCGGCCAGGCAAATCCCAATCCCCCTAGAAACTTCGGTCACACCAGCCATCGCGTGACGCGCAAGTCGCCTGCCCATTGGGTTACAAAGGTTGCGCATAGCGAAACACGAGCCCCGTCCGGTCCTTGCGGTTCCTCAATATCACCGCCCCCCCCAGCCCGATCGCGGCCTCCCGCGCAATCGCCAGGCCCAGACCGCTGCCTTCCCCCTCGTTCGATAAACGATGGAATGCATCGAAGGCGTGCCGCAGCTCCGCCTCCGGGATGCCCGGGCCGGTGTCGGCCACCTCGATCAAGGCCTGGTTGCCGTCGCGCCGCAGGCTGAGCGTCACCTCGCCGCCACGCGGCGTGTACTTGAGGGCGTTTTCCAGCGCATTGCGGACGATCAGGCCGAGCGCCTTGGGGTCGGACCGCATCGGCTTCAGGCCGGCGTCCTCCATGCCCAGATCGATTCCCCGGGCCTCCGCCACGGGATGGAATTCGGCGATCAGTTCGCGTGCGAATGCCTGCACGTCAACGTCGGTCCATGCCGCTTCGCTGGCCTGGAGCCGCGCCAGGTCGAGCAGCTGCACCGTCAGCCTGCGGGCGCGCTCGATTCCCGCCTGGAGAGGAACCAGGCGCTCGCGCATGTCGGCCGGCGACGCGGCCTGAGCGAGGTTCTGCGCCTGGAGCGAGAGCGCCGTGAGCGGCGTGCGCAGCTCATGCGCGGCATCGGCGACGAACCGGCGCTGCTCGGCGATCATCGCGTCGACGCGCACAAGGAGCCGGTTGATGGCGTCGACGAAAGGCGCGATTTCGTCCGGTAGATCATGCCGGGGCAGCAACGTCGGGCGTTCGGCCGCCTGCCGGTCAAGCGCCTCTGCAAGCCGCCGGATGGGCGCGAATTCGCCGCGCACGATGAACGCGATCAGCCCGATCAGCAGCGGCAGCAGCAGCAACAGCGGAATCAGCGTGCGCAGCGCGCTGTTGAGCGCGATCTCGTTGCGGTTGTCGGTCGACTGCGCAACGACGAGGCGCCCCCCCTCTCTCGTGTCGCGGACGAACGCCCGCATGGCCTCCTGCCCCTCTCTTCCGGCGAGCGTGTGGAAACCCGGCGCGATGTCCGGCGGCAGCCACGCCGGGCGCGGCCCTGTGGGAAGACGGACCACGCGGATTCTCGATTCGGGGTCTTCGACGGCCTTGCTGGCTGCATCGAGCTGCCGGATTTCCGATGCGCCGCCCGCGCTCAGCGCGGCGATCTGCCGCAGGGCGTCGTCCTGGAATTCCTGCGCCTCGGCGTAGGCGAAGTAGAACGCGACCGCGGTCGCGATCACGCCGCTGGCCAGCACGGCCCCGGCCAGCATCTTCGACAGGTGGCGCTGCAGCGAACGGCTCACGATGCCTTGTCCACCCGCCAGGCGGCGCCGCGCACGTTCTTGATCACGTCCTGGCCGAGCTTGCGGCGCACGCCGTGGATCAGGAAATCCACGGCGTTGCTCTCGACCTCCTCGTTCCAGCCGTAGATCCGTTCTTCCAGTTCGGCCCGCGTCAGAATCGCGCCAGGCCGCAGCAACAGGGCCTGCAGAAGCGCAAACTCACGCGCGCTGAGGGTCGCCATGCGGTCGCCGCAGGCCGCCTCGCGGGTGGCCGGATCGAGGCTGACGCGACCATTGCCGAGGATCGGCGCCGCCTGGCCGCCCTGGCGGCGGATCACGGCGCGCATGCGTGCAAGCAGCTCGTTGACGTCGAACGGCTTGACCAGATAATCGTCGGCGCCCAGATCGAGCCCCTGGATGCGGTCCGCCTCGCGCAGGCGGCGCAGCACCTCCAGGCCATCACGCCCCGGCAGACCGAGATCGAGCAGGACGGCCTGATGCTCGGCCGCATCGAGGGCATGCGACGCCGTCCTGCCGTCGCGCACCCAGTCGACGGCGTAGGCGGCATCCTTCAAGGCCGTGGCAACCGCCTCGCCGATCATGGGGTCGTCTTCAACCAGCAAGATGCGCATGCTCCCCTTTCGTGTCTGTCCGCATCGCTCAGTGGCTCAGCCGGGCCGGGCGTTGCCGGAAGACCGCGACGAACAGCACGATCGCCGACAGCAACACGGCCGAGGCGCCGAACCGGCTCAGGTCCAGCCCGCCGGCGTGGACGGGCTTGTCCAGCAGATCGCCCACCACGGCGCCCAGCGGGCGGGTCAGGATGAACGCCGCCCAGAACAGCACGGTATGCGAGATCTTCGCCCTGTAGTATGCCGCAGCGATCAGCGCCAGCAGCACGCCAAACACGAGCGCCCCGCCTTCGTAGCCGAGCCCGGCGCTGTCGGCCGTCCAGTCGCCGAGAGCCGTCCCGAGCGTCTGCGAGAACATGATTGTCATCCAGTAGAACAGTTCGGATTTGGGCGATCCGACGGTGTCGATCGAAACGGAGCCCAGAGTACGGTACCAGATGGCCAGCGACGCCATCAGCAGGCCGAACAGCAGCATCGCGCCGCCGGCGTAGCCGATGCCGAGCGAGCGGTCGGCGAAGTCGGCGAGTGTCGTGCCGACCGTGGTGGTTGCGATGATCGTGGTCCAGTAGATCACGGGGTGGAACCGCCTGGCACGAATCTGGACGACCACCGCGGCGAGGAAGACGGCCGCGAAAATCCCGGTGCTCAGCAGATAGCCGAGGTTCATCGACATGGACAGTGCATCGCCGCCCGTCTCCCCGAGCGTGGTCGCAAGGATCTTGATGATCCAGAAGACGAGCGTGACCTGCGGAACCTTGCTCAGGGCTTCTTCGGTTTTGAGGTTCATTGCGCACTCCTTTGTTCGGTCGAATCCCTGCGGGTCAGGGTAAGGTAGAACACCAGGCCGGAAATGGCAGCCAGGAACAGCAGGCTGGTCTGCACCGTGCCCAGGCCCAGTCCTCCATTCATCACCGGCTGCGACAGGTAATCGCCGCATGAGGCACCGAGCGGCCGGGTCAGGATGTAGGCAAGCCAGAACGCCAGCACCGCGTTGGCCCTGAGCACGTAGTAGCCGAAGGTCACCGCCGCGATCAGCCCCCCGAACAGCAGCGCCGAATGGGCGTACCCGAGATTCAGGCGCTCCGCGAACAGGTCCCCCGCTGCCGTGCCCAGTGCAAAGGTGAACAGTATGGCAGCCCAGTAGTAAAGTTCCCGGCTGCGCGTACGGATGCTGTGGATCGACAGCGTCCGCTCCTTCGCGTACCAGACCGCGAACGTTGCGAGCAGGGCCAGGCTGAAGGCGGCCGTCGTCACGCCCAGCGGCACGCCGAAGTGATCGGTCAGGTTGTCCGTGATCAGGGTGCCGACGACGCTGATCAGGACGACCGTCAGCCAATACAGCCACGGCACGTAACGTCGGGCGCGCAACTGGGCGGCCAACGAAACCGCCAGGAGGATGGCCATCACGATGGAGGTTCCGGTCAGGCCGAAATTGAGATTGAAATTCAGGAAATCGGCGGCGGTCTCGCCCACCGTCGTGGCCAGGATCTTGATGATCCAGAAAAACAGGATGGCCTCGGGCACCTTGTTGAGCAGGTCCCGCCGTGTGGCCGCCGGCATGTCGTTCATGTGTGCGCTCCCCGGAAATGCAAAAAAGCCGGAGCCAGGCTCCGGCCAGGTTCAGTCTTCGTGGTCGCCGCCGTCGTCATGGTCGGCCGCATCGGCGGTCGCCTCAATGACCTTGCCATTTCCGGCGTCCACCTTCACGTCCGTCACCGTGGCCCCTTTGACGACTTCGACGTCGAACACGCCCTGTCCCTTGTGGCGTTCGTACTCGGCGCGCATGGCCTTGCCACCGACATGCTGTTCGGCGGCGCCGACCGCCTGGATAAGGCTGATTCCCGCGTTCGAAATCGTCAGGGCGTCGTTTCCCGAGGATTGGGCCGCGACGGCGGTGCCGACCACGGCTGCTGCGGAGAAGGCGGCAAGCGCCGCCAGATAGGCTTTGCGTTTCATGATGATCGCTCCTTGGAACACGCGAACATTCGCGTGAGGGTCAAGATAGCGATCGAGAATTAGGGGACAGTTAGCCGGTGAAATGGCACGGCATGTCCGTGCTGGACATGATCCGTGGGCACGGTGTCAGGCCAGCGTGCTTCCCGAACAGGCGGCCGAATTGAAGGGCTGCCGCGACCCGCATCCCTGCGCCGGCACGGTTCCGCAGCGTGACGGATTCGGGCCTTGCGCATATTTTGGCACACGACTAGACTGTCCAGTCTACTTCTCGCCTGGGCTGACATGACCCCTGCCGTCGAAACGTCCCCCTGCACCCGCCAGCGCCTGCTCGAGGCGGCTTGCGAGGCCTTTCGCGAAGAAGGCTATCAGGTCAGCATCGACCGCATCGCCGCCCGTGCGCAGGTCGCACGGCAGACGCTGTACAACCATTTCCACAGCAAGGACGAACTGTTCGGAGAAGTGGTGCGCCATTCCGTCCAGTCGGTGCTGGTCACGCTCGAGGGCAACGGCGAACTGCGGACCACATTGCTGGCCTTTGGCGACGCCTACCGCACGCGCCTGCTGAGCCCGACCGGCATTGCGATCTTCCGCACCATGGTCGCCGAAGCCCCGCGCTTCCCCGATCTCGCCAGGCAGTTTTTCCTCCAGGGACCGCAGGCCACCCGCAAGCGTCTGGCCGATTATCTGGCGCAGGCCATGGAGGCGGGCCGGCTGCGGCACGATGATCCCGATTTTGCGGCGGAGATGCTGACCGCCATGCTGATGGACCTCGACCGACTGCGCGGCCTCATCAATCTGCAGACCGAATTGCTCGATTCCACCAAAACCGCGCGGGCGGTGGATTGCTTCCTGCGCGCCTTTGCCCCCGAAAAGGACACACCATGAAACGCATGACCCTGCTGCTCGTTCTGCCCTTGCTCACCGCCTGCGGTCCCGGCGACAAGAATGGTCCTGGCGGCGCCGGCGGTCCCCCCGGGGGCATGCCTCCGGCAGAGGTCACGGTGGTACAGGTGGGCAGCGCCGCCGCCACGCTGACGCGCGAACTCCCCGGCCGGGTGGAAGCGGTGCGTACCGCGCAGGTGCGGGCCCGTGTCGAGGGCATCGTCGAGAAACGCCTGTTCACGGAAGGCAGCGACGTGAAGGCCGGTCAGCCGCTGTTCCATCTGGATGACCGCACCTACCGCACCGCGGCCCAGGCCGCCGAAGCCGACGTCGAGGTGAAGAAGCTCAATCTCGCACGCGTCGAATCGTTGCTGCCGATCAAGGCGGTCAGCCAGCAGGAAGTCGATCTCGCCCGCGCCGCGCTGAAGCAGTCGCAGGCGCAGCTCGCCCGCGCCCGCCTCGATCTGGAGAACGCCACGGTGCCCGCGCCCATCTCCGGCCACATCGGCCGCACGCTGGTGACCGAGGGCGCCCTGGTCGGCCACGGCGACGCCACGCTGCTCGCGACCATCGACCAGCTCGACCCGGTCAACGTGCTGTTCACCCAGCCCAACGCCGATGTGCTGCGGCTGAGGAGCGCGCTGGCCGCCGGCCGGCTGAAGGCGACCGATAGCCGCGTCGTGGAGCTCATTCTGGATAATGGCCAGACCTATTCCCACAAGGGCAAGCTCTTCTTCAGCGACCTCAGCGTCGACCCCGGCACCGGCGCGATCACGCTGAAGGCGGAGTTCCCCAACCCGCAGCGCCTGCTGCTTCCCGGCACCTTCGTCCGCGTGCGGCTGCCGCAGGCCGTCGAGGACAACGCGATCACCGTGCCGCAGCGCGCCGTGCAGTCCGGCCCGCAGGGCCAGTTCGTCCTGCTGGTGGGTCCGGACAACAAGGTGATGCAGCGCCCGGTCAAGGTCGGCGCGATGGCTGGCACGGACTTCGTCATCGAGGACGGCCTCAAGAACGGCGAGAACGTCATCGTGGACGGCGTGCAGAAAGCCAAGCCGGGCTCGGTGGTGAAGCCGGTTCTGCAGAAGCAGGGGGCCTGACATGGCACGTTTCTTCATCCACCGGCCCATCTTCGCGTGGGTCATCGCCATCCTCATCCTGCTCGGCGGCGTCATCGCGCTGAAGAACCTGCCGGTCGCCCAGTATCCGCCGGTGGCCGCACCGCAGATCGCGTTCAACGTCACCTACCCCGGTGCCTCCGCGCAGGTGGTCGAGGACACGGTCATCAAGCTGATCGAGCAGGAGATGAACGGCATCGAACATCTCCTCTACATGGAGGCCTCGTCCGAGCTGGGCGCAGGCACGCTGACGCTCACCTTCGAGCCCGGCACCGACGTCGATATTTCCTCGGTGGAAGCGCAGAACCGCTACAAGCGGGTCGAGGCGCGACTGCCCGAGGACGTGCGGCGGCTTGGCGTGCCGGTGACGAAGCCGCAGCGCAACTACCTGATGTTCGTCGCCATCTATTCCAAGGACGGCAAGCGCAACGCCATCGACCTCGGCAGCTACGCGGCCGCCAACGTGCTCGATCCCCTGCTGCGGGTACCCGGCGTCGGCGAGGCCATCCTGTTCGGCAGCGAGTATTCCATGCGCATCTGGCTGAAGCCGGAGCAGCTCACCGCCTACGGCCTGACACCAGCCGACGTCAAGCGCGCCCTGCAGGCACAGAACGTGCAACTCGCCACCGGCGAACTGAACCAGGCGCCGGCGGCACCGGGCGCCCAGGTGAACGCGGTGATCGTCACGCGCGGCCGCCTCAACACGCCGGAGGAGTTCGGCAACGTCGTCGTGCGTGCGCTGCCGAACGGCGCGACGGTCAAGGTCAAGGACGTCGCCCGCGTCGAACTGGGCGGCGACACCTACGAGCGCTACGCGCGCATGAACGGGCAGCCGATCGCGGCGATCGCAATCCGCGTCGCGCCCGGCGCCAACGCCCTCGACGTGGCGAAGGCGGTCAAGGCACGCATGGGCGAGCTCGCCCGTTTCTTCCCCCAGGGCGTCGACTGGGCCGTGCCGTACGACACCTCGCGCTTCGTCGAGATCTCGATCTTCGAAGTGGTGAAGACCCTCGGCGAAGCGATGATCCTGGTGTTCATCGTGATGTACGTGTTCCTCGGGCACTGGCGCACCACGCTGATCCCCGCGGTGGTGGTGCCGGTCGCGCTGGCGGGCGCGACCGCCGGGCTCTATGCCTTCGGCTTCTCGATCAACGTGCTGACGCTGTTTGCCATGGTGCTGGCGATCGGCGTGCTGGTCGACGACGCCATCGTGGTGGTGGAGAACGTCGAACGCATCATGCGCGAGGAGCACCTGCCGCCGCTGCAGGCCACGCTCAAGGCCATGGACCAGATCATCGGGGCGATCCTCGGCATTTCGGTGGTGCTGTCGGCGGTGTTCATGCCGATGCTGTTCTTCGGCGGCTCGGTGGGCGCGATCTACCGCCAGTTTGCCGCCACGCTGATCCTCACCATGGCCTTCTCGGTGCTGATGGCGCTGTCGCTCACCCCCGCCATGTGCGCCACGCTGCTCAAGCCGGGCGAGGCCGAAGCGGACGAGAAGCGCTGGTTCAACCGCTTCTTCGGCCGCGTGACCACACGCTACCGCGGCCTTACGGCACGCATCCTCACGCGCAGCGGCCGCTGGATGGTGATCTATCTCGCCATCGTCGTTGCCGCCGGCTGGCTGTTCACCAAGCTCCCCGGCAGTTTCCTGCCGGACGAGGACCAGGGCTACTTCATCACCATGGTGCAACTGCCCGGCGGCGCCACGCAGGAACGCACGGTCAAGGTGCTGTCGCAGGTGGAGCAGTTCTACCTGAAGCAGCCCGAAGTCGAGCGGGTCATTGGGGTGGTCGGCTTCTCCTTCTTCGGCCGCGGGCAGAATGCCGCGCTCGTGTTCACCCGTCTCAAGGACTGGGACGAGCGCATCGGCCCCGAGCACTCGGCGCAGGGCGTGATCGGCCGCGCCATGGGCACCTTCATGCGCATCAAGGACGCGATGGTGTTCGCGGTGAATCCGCCGTCGATTCCCGAGCTCGGCGCGGTCGGTGGCTTCGACTTCCGTCTGCTCGATCGCGGCGACCAGGGCCGCAACGCGCTGATGGACGTGCGCAACATGGTGCTCGGCGTGGCGAGCCAGGACAAGCGGCTGGCCGGCGTGCGGCCGGAAGGCCAGGAGCCCGGCCCGCAGGTCTTCCTCGACATCGACCGCGACAAGGCGCAGGCGCTGGGGATCGACATGGCCGATCTCAACGACACCCTGAGCTCGGCCATCGGCGTATCCTACGTCAACGACTTCGTGCGCAGCGGCCGCATCCTCAAGGTGCAGATGCAGGCCGACGCCGACCTGCGCAAGACGCCCGAGGATCTGCTGAAGCTGCCGATCCGCAACCGCGCGGGCGGCATCGTGCTGCTGGGCGAGATCGCGAGGCCGAAATGGATCGTCGGCCTGCCCAAGCTCGACCGCTACAACGGCAACCCGTCGATGAAGATCGCCGGCACCCCTGCTCCCGGCCATTCCACGGGCGAAGCGATGCAGGCGATGGAAGAGATCGCGGCAAAGCTGCCACCGGGCTACGGCTTCGAATGGTCGGGCACCTCGTACGAGGAACGGCTCGCCGGTTCGCAGGCGCCCGTCCTGTTCGCGCTGTCGCTGCTGGTGGTGTTCCTCGCGCTCGCGGCGCTGTACGAGAGCTGGGCGATCCCGTTCTCGGTGATCCTGATCGTGCCGCTCGGCATCCTGGGCGCGGTGCTCGCGGTCTATCTGCGCGGTTTGCCGAACGACGTGTTCTTCAAGGTCGGCCTGATCGCGATCATCGGCCTGTCGGCCAAGAACGCGATCCTCATCATCGAGTTCGCCCGCCAGCTGCACGAGGAAGGCATGGACCTGATGGCCGCCACGCTGGAGGCATGCCGACTGCGATTGCGGCCGATCCTGATGACGAGCTTCGCCTTCATCCTCGGCGTGCTGCCGCTTGCCATCTCCACCGGCGCCGGCGCAGCCAGCCGCCACGCGGTCGGCACCGGCGTGGTCGGCGGGATGATCGCCGCGACCGTGCTCGCCGTTTTCTTCGTGCCGGTGTTTTTCGTGGTGATCCGCAAGCTCTTTCCCACCCGGCATCGGGAGGAACCGAAACATGACTGAACGCAAACCCCCATCCGGCGCCGTCGTCGCCACTGCGATTGCCGCCATCCTGCTGGGCGGCTGCTCACTGATCCCCGCGTATGAGCGGCCCGCCGCGCCCGTTCCACAGACCTTTGCCGCGGACCTGCCGGCGACCGCCTCCGCCGTGCCCGACTGGCCGGCCTACTTTTCCGATCCGGCGCTGCATGCGCTGATCGAGGCGGCGCTCGCCAACAACCGCGACATGCGGATCGCGCTGGCACGGGTCGAGGAGGCACGTGCCCTGGCAGGCGTCGCCCGCGCAGACCGCTTCCCGACGGTGGCCGCGCAGGCGGACACCATCCGTACCCACACACCGGCCGATCTTACCGGCTTCGGCGTGGCGCGCACGACCCACCGCAACGACGTGAACCTCGGCGTCACCGCCTTCGAGCTCGACTTCTGGGGCCGCGTGGCCGCGCTGAGCGAGGCCGCCCGGGCACAGTACCTGGCGAGCGACGAGGCCGCCCGCAGCTTCCGCGTCGGCCTCATCGGCGACGTCGCCAGCAGCTGGTACCAGCTCACCGCGCTCACCGGGCAGTCGCAGCTCGCCGACGACACGCTGAAGACGCGCACGGACAGCCTCGAACTCATCCGCAAGCGGCGCGA
>JAJZRT010000070.1 GCA_021802595.1 Pseudomonadota bacterium | reverse complement strand
TGCTCCTCACAGGGCGTCGGGGCCGGATTCGCCCGTGCGGATGCGCACGACCTGCTCCAGGCTGGTGACAAAAATCTTGCCGTCGCCGATCTTGCCGGTGTTGGCCGCCTTCTCGATCGCCTCGATCACGCGCTCCAGCAATTCGGCCTTGATGGCCACCTCGATCTTCACTTTGGGCAGGAAATCGACCACGTATTCCGCGCCGCGATACAGCTCGGTGTGACCTTTCTGCCGCCCGAACCCCTTCACTTCCGTGACCGTCAAGCCGGTAACGCCGATGGCGGACAACGCCTCGCGTACTTCGTCCAGCTTGAACGGCTTGATGATTGCCGTTACGAATTTCATGATGCCTCCCGAATTAGGGCAAGGAAAAATGGAGCGGCTGTATCAGCCGCCCCAACTGGTCGGTGCGTCAGAACGCCTTGGAAACCCAAACGGTGGTCGTGTTCTTACCCAGATATTCGCCGTTCAGGTCAGTCCAGAAGCCTTTTTTGGCATTGGTGTCGGTGTACGCCACGCCCAGGGTCATGCCGGACGTCAGCTTGCCCAGCTTGCCCAAGTCGTAGGCTGCGCTGACTTTCCAGTCATCGTAGTCCGGCGTAGTGGCAAATTGAGAGCTGTTCCTGAAATTGAAGGTACCCCAGTGCGCCCCCAGCGTCAGGCCAGTGTCCGCAACGGGCAGGCTGCCGGAAAGATCCAGATAGTAGGAGCCATTGGTGTTGGGGCCGACGCCGAATACCGAGTCGCTCAGGTAGTAGGAATACTTGGCGGTGAACCATTTCCAGCCCAGGGAGAGGTAGGCTTCCGAGGTCCAGGCGCCCGGCAGGGTCCCGCCGTTCTTGCTGCCCGGGTACATGTAGCGGATCGCGCCCACGTCATAGCTGACCGGTCCGATGGCGTTGCGGTAGCCGCCATAGAGGTCAAGCTCCATGCTGCCGCTCTTGTAGCCCTGGAAACCCGTCAGCCAGCTGACGTTGGAACCCCAGGTGCCGAGGTAAAGACCGCTGCTGTGCGAATAGTCGAAGCCGCCCTGGATTGCAGGCTCGCCAGCGGTCTGGGAGATACCGCGGAACACGTAGTTGCTGGTCAGACCGATGTTGGCGGTCAGCGTGTGCGGCGAAGCCGGCTCGTCGGCCACGGCAAAGGCAGGCACGCCCACCAAGCCGGTCAAAACCAAAGCGTGTACGAGTTTTTTCATGAATTTCTCCTGTATGAATGAGGGCGCGCAAAATCGCAACTCACGTTGAGCATAAGCCATGCCAGATTTTTTATTCATTAAAAACAATCAGTTGAATTTGCTTTACCGGCAAACCCCGACCTTATCGCACTTCCATGGTGCGTCACGGAAACATCATGCACACTCTTTGTGCCGCCACCCTGCACGCTGAACCTGGTGCCGCCTCAGCGCCCTGCTTGCTACACTCTTGCAATCCCTGGAGGCCATCATGAATCCGAATCCGAAAATCCCCACCCCTGCATTCGTCAACGATCTGGTCAGCAAACTGGGTGAGGCGCTCAAACAATCGCCCGCCAAGGACATCGAGCAGAATCTCAAGGCCGGGGTCACGTCGATGCTCGGCAA
This sequence comes from Pseudomonadota bacterium, assembly GCA_021802595.1. The sequence continues at coordinate 9,262 of JAJZRT010000070.1, read as the reverse complement.
GCTGGACATGGTGAGCCGCGAGGAATTCGACGTGCAGACAGAAGTGCTGGCGCGCACCCGCGAGAAACTGGCGCAGCTCGAAGCGCGCCTGGCCGAACTGGAAAAGCAGCGGCGCGACGAGGAAGAATAAGTTCGAGATGGCCATCGCCGTCGTCAGAAGCCGGGCCTTGAACGGCATGCATGCGCCCGAAGTCGTGGTGGAGGCGCATCTTGCCAACGGCCTGCCGGCCTTCACCCTGGTCGGCCTGCCGGAAACGGAGGTGAAGGAAGCGCGCGACCGCGTGCGTGCGGCGATCCAGAACGCGCACTACGAATTTCCGGCGCGCCGCATCACGGTCAACCTCGCGCCGGCCGACCTGCCCAAGGAATCCGGGCGCTTCGACCTGCCAATCGCGCTGGCGATCCTCGTCGCGTCGGGGCAGGTTCCTGCCGACAGGCTCAAGCATGCCGAATTCGCCGGCGAACTGGCGCTGACCGGCGAGTTGCGCCCGGTACGCGGCGCGCTGGCAATGGCGATTGCAACGCGCACCGTCGGCCGGCAACTGGTTCTGCCCGCCGCATCGGCCAGCGAAGCGGCGCTCGCCCAGGGCGTCGAGACACGGGGGGCGGCAAGCCTGCTCGAAGTCTGCGCCTGGCTCGCTGGCCAGACGACGCTTGCCCTTCCCGAGGCGAATGCGCTTCCGCCGGCACCCGACTACCCCGACTTTGCCGATATCAAGGGCCAGGCCGCCGCCCGGCGCGCACTCGAAGTCGCCGCCGCTGGCGGTCATTCGGTGCTGATGTCGGGCCCACCGGGGACCGGCAAGTCGATGCTGGCTGCACGCTTTCCCGGCATCCTGCCGGCAATGGACGAGACCGAGGCGCTGGAAGCCGCCGCGGTCGCTTCGCTCAACGGCGGATTCCGCCAGGAGCACTGGCGGCGCCGGCCCTTCCGTGCCCCCCATCACACCGCCTCGGCGGTGGCCCTGGTCGGCGGCGGCGGCAACCCGCGCCCCGGCGAAATCTCGCTGGCGCACCATGGCGTGCTGTTCCTCGACGAGTTGCCGGAGTTTTCGCGACAGGTGCTGGAAGTCCTGCGCGAGCCCCTGGAAACCGGACACATCACGATTTCGCGCGCAGCCCGGCAGGCCGATTTTCCGGCGCGCTTCCAGCTTGTCGCAGCCATGAACCCCTGCCCCTGCGGCTATCTCGGCCATCCGGCCCAGGCCTGCCGGGACACGCCGGATCAGATCGCGCGCTACCGTGCGCGCATTTCCGGGCCGCTGCTCGACCGTATCGACATCCAGATCAGCGTGCCGGCCCTGACGCAGGATGAACTGTTGCAGGCCGGCGCAGGCGAGCCCAGCGCCGCCATCCGCGGCCGCGTGCAGGCGGCGCGCGCACGCCAGATGGCGCGGCAGGGGAAACCCAACGCCCTACTCGGCACCCGGGAGATCGAGCAGTTCTGCCAGCCGGATGCGGCAGGGGAAGGCCTGCTCAAGCAGGCGATCGCCCGCCTGAACCTGTCGGCGCGCGCCTACCATCGCGTGCTCAGGCTGGCACGCAGCGTGGCCGATCTGGCGGACAGCGAGATGATCGCACCGGCGCATCTCGCCGAAGCCATTCAATACCGGAGATCTCCCGCATGAGCGATCCCTACGAATCCTGGCAGGAAGAAAAGCAATCGGCCTGGCTCTATCGCGTGGTTGCCGAATGCGAGCGCGGCACGCCACGCGAGGCGCTGTTCAACGAACTCGCCCAGGCGGCCGACGATCAGTCGGAAATCTGGCTGGCCGCCATGGAGCGAAGCGGCCGTCCGGCACCGGTCGCGTACCGTCCCGATCTGCGCACGCGTGTCGTGGCCCGGCTCACGCGCGTTTTCAAGCCGCGCGTGATGCGTGGTGTGCTGGCGGCGATGAAGGTGCGCGGCATGGTGCTGTACACGCAGAATTCGCCGCACCCCATGCCGGTCCGGCGCGACGATATCGGCAAGCGCCACCAGAACGGTGCGGCCGGCAATGCCCTGCGCGCCGGCGTGTTCGGCATCAACGATGGCCTGGTGTCGAATGCCGCGCTGATCTACGGCGTGGCCGGCGCCGCGCCGGAGCCGTCGATCATTGTGCTGACCGGCGTGGCCGGCCTGCTGGCAGGCGCATTCTCGATGGCGTCGGGCGAGTATGTGTCGGTGCGCTCGCAGCGCGAAATGTTCGAATACCAGATCGGCCTCGAACGGGACGAACTGGAACAATACCCGCAGGAAGAGGCGGCCGAACTGGCGCTGATCTACACCGCCAAGGGCATGGACGCGGCCGAGGCACGGCGCCTGGCCGACACCCTGATGCAGGACCCCGCGCGCGCGCTCGACACCCTGGCGCGCGAAGAGCTCGGATTGAACCCCGACGAACTCGGCTCGCCCTGGGTGGCGGCGATCTCGTCGTTTGCCGCCTTCACCTCGGGTGCGGCGTTGCCGCTGCTGCCGTTCCTGTTCGGCTATGGCCACGCGCTCACCGCTTCGATCGGACTGACCGCGCTGGGCCTGTTCGCCGTCGGCGCCAGCATGAGCCTGTTCACCGGCCGCCACGCCATCCTCTCCGGCCTGCGCATGCTGGGCATCGGCGGCGCGGCCGGACTGGGCACCTATTTCATCGGCACCTGGCTGGGAGTGTCCCTTGGCTGAGAGCCTCGGCTTTTTCCGTGAAGGACACGCAGCGCCCGGGATTCCCCCGCATGCCTCTCCGTTCCTCGCGGCTGGAAGTCAGGTCTGTTCCCACGGCAGGCCGTCATGGCGCCAGCCATTCCGGGTGCTGCGATGGCGCGCCTCGTCCATGTCGCCCTCGAAGCCGTGCATGACGTTGTAAACCTCGGGGAAGCCATATTTTTCAAGGTAGCGCCCTGCATCCGCAGAACGCCGGCCCGAGCGGCAGATCAGCACGACCGGCCGATTGACCGAAGCCGCCTTGCGTGCGTGTCCCAGAAAATCCGGGTTGACATCCCAGTCGGGGCCATCCTGCCAGGCAATGTGGATCGCCCCCACGGGATGCCCGACGAACAGATATTCGATTTCCGAGCGGCAATCGATGAACACCGCTTCCGGATGCGCCTGCAAAAATTCATGGGATTCCTGGGGGGTCATCTGTTTCATCGCGTACTCCGCTGTCCATTCCTTATCCACCCTAGCAGATCGGGTCCACATCCGTGAAAGGACACAAGGCCCCGACGAGCGGGGCCTTGTGTCTTCTGCAGGAATGGAAAGCGCGGGTCAGGCGGCGATACGCATCACACGACGGGCGTTGAAGCGTGTCAGGCCGAACAGGCCAGCCCCCATCAGCAGCAGCGTACCGGGCTCCGGCACGCCACCGCCGCCGCCGCTGCAGCCGGGCGTTCCAGGCGGCGCATTCGCGCAGGTACAACCCGCCAGGGAAATCAGCTTGAAATAGTCGTTTCCTGCCTTGGTCGGATCCCCCCCGACAAAGGTGTTCAGTGCGCCGATCAGCCAGTAGCTGGAATAGGTGTTGTTGGCGAAATCGTGGGCCCCCGTGCTGGAACTGGCCAGGACATTCCCGATCAACGACCAGCCGTTGGACAACAGGCCCGCATAGGACTGCCCCCCCAGGCTGGCTGGCGTGCCCGCCCCTGTAAACGCCAGGACCGTGAAATCGGAATCGGTCTGCACCCACCCCGCAGCGAAGGACGTGAGGTTCACCTTGTCGGTAAACGAGAACAGGATGGAGTCCACCCGTTCATTGTTGTCGATCGCATGCTCAGGGCTGGTTCCCTCATTGGCATCCCTGCCCGTGGTTCCGCCTGTGCAATTGGAATAACCGGTACAGTCGTTGTTCCTGACCCCCAGGCCGCTGCTGCCGTTCAGGGTGATGTAGGCGGTGTCCAGCAGGACATTGGCCGAACCGGCCGTGTTCGACCACCCCGAGGCGGTGGCCGTGATCCTGCCCTGTGTATTGACCGTCGTGTTGTTGAACGTCCAGGTATCGCAATTGGGGTTGGTCGTGCCGCCCCCACCGCAGTGCGTCCCCGAGCTCGAAGAATATGTGGCGTACGCAGCATTCATTGCGCCCAGCCCCATCGCCAGAACGCCAACCACCCTTGTGATGTGCCAGAGTTTTGCTGTCATTTTTTTGTCCCTATTGATCCAGAGGAATACACGTCTCGATAAAGCAACACGCGTACTAGAAAACTTTTATTCCAATATTTCAAGAAGATAAACAAGCATCCCGCAGATCATCCGATACCGGGCAGCCGATGTGTAAAGAAAACCGACTCTCCCCGCCCGAACACGCCCGGGCCGTCATCTGCCGGCCGTTCCCTTGCGCCTGAGCGCTTCGGCTAGGTGGTCGCGTATTTCGGGATTTTCGGGAGACCGCACCTGGGCTTCACGCAGATAGCGCAGGCCTTTTTCCACCTGCCCGGCCTCCACCAAAGCCCAGCCCAGGGTATCGGCCACATTGGCGTCGCTTGGTGCCAGTTGATAGGCTCTTTCCGCGACCGCCAGGGCACCCGGCTGTCGCTGCTTGAGCATGATGTAGGCCAGATCGTTGTGGACGCTGGCGTCGTTGGGCAACAGCTTGCCCAGCGCCACGTAATGTTGCTGCGCCAGCTCCAGCTGACCCGCCTGTATGTAGGCACCCGCCAGGACACGGCGGGCAGCGGGATCGGCAGGGTTGCTGTCGACCCAGGACTGGATGAATGCCAAGGCCTTGGCGTTGTTTCCCGACCGGTTGTAGGCGTTGTACAGCCCGATTGCATACGCCGCGTTTTTTTCGAGGTTGTATGCGTTGCCATAGGCGGAAATGGCCTCCCCATAACGCTGGCGCTGCATGGCAATGTCGCCGAGCAGTTGCTGTACGGCCGCCTCGCGGGGGTACAGGCCCGCCAGGGCACGGGCCTGTTTTTCGGCTGCATCCAGATTGCCGGAGATTTTCTCCAGGCCGGCCTTGCTCAACAGGGCCGGGAAATAGCCCGGCTTGCCCAGCAAGGCCTTGTCCAGCGAATATCGCGCCCCCTCGTAGTCACCTGCGAGGACCTGAAATTCGGCGATGCGCTGTTGCCAGTCGGCATCAAAGCCGGCCAGTTGGGTAATCCGCTTGAAGTTTTCGCGTGCCAGCCCGCGATTTCCGATCGCCAGATAACATCGGCCCAGGGCCGCCAGCGCCTGCAGGTTGTCCCGACTGGCCGCCTGCGTTTCCTTGGCGATGTCCAGCGCTTTCTGCGCGTCCCCCGTTCCCAGATACAGGTCGACCAGCATCAGATTGGGTCTGAGGCTTTGCGGATCGAACGAACGCGCCTTCTCGAGCCAGCGCACGGCATCCTGCGTGCGCCCGGCGGCAAGTTCGAGCTGGGCTAGCTCGACCAGCGCATCCAGATTCCTTGGCTGGTCCTTGAGCAGGGCCAGCAGCCGACGACGCGCGTCATCCGGCTTGCCTTCATACCGATCCAGGCGCGCCAGATTGAGTCTTGCCGGGGTAAACCCCGGATTCTTCAGCAGTATCTGGTCGTAAACCTTGCGCGCGCCTGCCCGGTCTTTTGCCATGCCTCGTGCAACCGCCAGCAGATTCAATGCGGTCAGATTCTGCGGTTCGTTCCGGGTCACGGCCTCCAGTATCTGGAGTGCCGGCTTCGTCTGCTTCTGCTTGAGATACATGATGGCCAGCGGGAAGCCCGCATGGGCCTTCCCGGGGGTCTTCGCATAGGCCTTCTGCAACTGCACCACCCCCTGCGCTTCCTGCCCGCTGCCGATCAGGCTCAAGCCAAAATTCGCCGTGATATCCGGCGCGCTGCCGCCGCTCATTCCGGAAGCCCGTTCGAGCAGGGAAACCGCCCTGGCGTGTTCGCCCTGGGCCATGTACGCGGTCGCCAGCATGGACAGCGCCTGGGGATCATTGGGCCGCGCCCGGGTCGGCCCCTCCAGGAGCGCAATCGCCTTGGGGTAATCCTGTTCGCCCAACAGGATGGCTGCCATGATCTTGCGCGCGCCCAGGTGCTGTGGGTATTTCTGGAGATAGCCGCCCAGATACTTTTTGGCCTTTTCATTCTCACCGAGGCTGTAATGCGCGATGCCGCCCAGAAGCACGAGCTGGGGGCGCGTCTGCACCGCCTCGAAGGGCAGGGCATCCAGCGCACCCGCCGCCGCCACGAGCGCATTACGGGCATCCGCATCCTTCCCTTGCCGCCCGGCCAGAAGCGCCTGCAGGTAGGCACTGCGCGGATCGCCGGGGAATCGCTTTTTCAACACGGCCACATCCCTGGCGGCCTCCTCGTTCCTGTTGAGGTCCAGCAGCAAGGACGCCCGGGCGATCAGTGCATCAAGATAGTCGGGTTTCAGGGCCAATGCCTTGCCATAGCCAGCCAGCGCCTCCTGAACATTTCCCTGCGCATGTGCAATCGAGCCCTTCATGTTCCAGCCGGAGGGATCGGCCGGACTTTTCGTGATCGCCAGTTGCGCCATGCTTGCGGCATCCGGGAAATTTCCGCTGCGCAGACAGGCCATCGACTGCGCGACCAGCGCGGCCGGATTATTGGGAGCGATCTGCCGGGCCTGTTCCAGCGACTGGATCGCGGCGCGCGTCTGGTCCAGATCGATTTGCGCGTACCCCCGGGTAACCAGGACCTTGTATTTCACATCAGGCGGCAGCCCGTCGGGCGAGAAACGCTCCAGCAAAGCCTGGTTTCTGCCCAGAAGGTTGTATATCTCGACCTGCATGGCAATGATCTGCGAACGATCCGCACCCAGCCGTTCCGCATCCGCCAGCACGCGTTCAGCGCCCAGTGGCGCGCCGCTGTCGAGGTACGCCTTGCCCAGCAGGACAAGGGCCGGCAGCATCTTGCTGTCCTGCTGCAGGGCATTCTTCAGCTGGACGATGGCGCCCTTGGTGTCCTTGCGGTCCATGCGCACCAGCGCATCCTCGTAATAGGCCGAGGCTTTTTCTTCTCGGTCGGCTGCATACACCGCATGGGGGAACAGCGTCCCCAGAAACAGGGCCAGCAGGATTCGGTTCCTGGATTTGCTTGAGGTCATCCAAATGCTCGCGATTTCGTGTGTCCGGGACTGTGCAACTGGAACTGCAATTATCAGACCACGACCGCAGGCGCATTTCATGCCCGCCCGGGCAGGATGTCGGCCCATCCCCTGTAGCAATCCGGATAGGGATGTCGGTATGTCAACAGCCGGCGGGCCTGTGTCAGGCGGTGATAACATGCCGGTTTGTTCGCGCAGCCACCCGCATCATGTCCGACCGCACCGCCCTGATCCGCTCCCTGCTCGCCCAACGCATTCTCGTCCTCGACGGCGCGATGGGGACGATGATCCAGTCGTACAAGCTGGGCGAGGCCGACTATCGCGGCACCCGTTTTGCCGATTTCGCGCACGACCTGAAGGGCAACAACGACCTCCTGTGTCTGACGCAGCCGCAGATCATCAAGGAAATCCACGCCAAGTATCTGGCCGCCGGCGCCGACATCCTGGAGACCAACAGCTTCAACGCCACCTCGATTTCCATGGCGGACTACCACATGGAATTCCTGGTGCCGGAGCTCAACTTCGCGGCAGCCCGGCTCGCGCGCGAGGCCGCCGACGAGGCGACCGCGGCCAATCCTGCCAAGCCGCGCTTCGTCGCCGGGGTGCTCGGCCCCACCTCGCGCACGGCGACCATTTCGCCCGACGTGAACGACCCCGGGTTCCGCAACGTCACCTTCGACCAGCTGCGCGTGGCCTACCTGGAAGCGATCGACGGCCTGGTGAAGGGCGGCGCCGACATCCTGATGGTCGAGACGATTTTCGACACCCTGAACGCCAAGGCCGCCCTGTTTGCCATCGAGGAATACTTCGAGGCAAATGGTCTGCGGCTGCCGGTGATGATTTCCGGCACCATCACGGACGCCTCCGGCCGCACCTTGTCAGGGCAAACCGGCGAAGCGTTCTGGAACTCGGTACGGCATGCCAACCCCCTGTCGATCGGCTTGAACTGCGCGCTCGGCCCCGACCTCTTGCGCCAGTATGTGGAGGAGCTCTCCAGCAAGGCCGACGTGTTCGTCTCCGCCCACCCCAACGCCGGCCTGCCCAACGCCTTCGGCGAGTACGACATGGGCGGCGACGAGATGGCGACGCACATCGGCGAATGGGCGCGCTCGGGACTCCTGAACATCGTCGGCGGCTGCTGCGGCACCACGCCGGCGCACATCGCAGCCATTGCCAGGGCCGTCGAGGGCGTCGCGCCGCGCGTGCCGCCGGTGCTCGAACCGGCGATGCGCCTGTCGGGGCTGGAGCCGTTCAACGTCGGCAAGGACAGTCTCTTCGTCAACGTCGGCGAGCGCACCAACGTCACCGGCTCGAAAGCCTTTGCCCGGATGATCCTCGAGGGCCGCTACGACGACGCGCTGTCGGTGGCGCGCCAGCAGGTGGAAAACGGCGCGCAGGTGATCGACATCAACATGGACGAGGGCATGCTCGACGCCGAGGCGGCGATGGTGCGCTTCCTCCACCTGATCGCCTCCGAGCCCGACATCGCGCGAGTGCCGATCATGATCGACTCGTCGAAGTGGAGCGTCATCGAGGCCGGCCTCAAGTGCATCCAGGGCAAGGGCATCGTCAATTCCATTTCCATGAAGGAAGGCGAGGCCGAATTCATCGAGCGCGCCAAGCTCTGCCGGCGCTATGGCGCGGCGGTGATCGTGATGGCCTTCGACGAAACCGGCCAGGCCGACACCTACGCGCGCAAGACCGAAATCTGCGCCCGCGCCTACAAGCTGCTGACCGAAACCGTCGGCTTCCCGGCCGAGGACATCATCTTCGACCCCAACATCTTCGCGGTCGCCACCGGCATCGAGGAGCACGCCAACTACGCGGTCGACTTCATCGAGGCCACCCGCTGGATCCGCCAGAACCTGCCGCACGCGCACATCTCGGGCGGCGTGTCGAACGTCAGCTTCTCGTTCCGCGGCAACGACGCGGTGCGCGAGGCGATCCACACCGCCTTCCTCTATCACGCGATCCAGGCCGGGATGGACATGGGCATCGTCAACGCCGGCCAGCTCGGCGTCTACGAGGCTCTCGATCCCGAACTGAAGGAACGCGTCGAGGATGTGCTGCTGAACCGCCGCGCCGATTCGACCGAGCGGCTGGTCGCCTTCGCCGAAAACGTCAAGGGCGGCGCCAGGGAAAAGGTCGTCGACCTGGCCTGGCGCAGTCTGCCGGTGAACGAGCGCCTCTCGCATGCGCTGGTGCAGGGCATCACCGAATTCATCGTCGAGGACACCGAAGCCGCGCGGCTCG
>JAJZRT010000001.1 GCA_021802595.1 Pseudomonadota bacterium | reverse complement strand
CGGGTCGGTAGAGTCCGCAGCAGCTGTCGGCAGAATGACTGGTGAACTGCTGTGCGCCGGCATGCGGCTGCAACGTCAATCCCGACGGCCAGCAACCGACTTGGCCCGCCAGCCACGTGACCACCAACATCATGATCGCAGCAACTTGCCACAGCGGGCGACACGCCCGCATCAGGATCGGATCCGTATTGGTGATTGCAGTAGCCATCTTTAGTTGACACTACTCAACTCCCCTCGACCTGTCAAGTGCTGTGCTATCTGAGCAGCAATTCTAAATGTGGCATCGACCTCACGGGCCGGCGGCGGTTCCATACCGCCAGAAAGTTTTCCAGGAATTTCCACTGCAGCGGGGTTGCACGTGAAGTTGCATTTCCACATGGGATACCTCCATGTATCGCAAAGAAATTCGGACGGAAATTTTGCAAGGCTTTGTCGCGGAACTCGGGCAGTGGCTTAGCCTCGCTAAGCGCACGCCTGTGGCCCTCGTTCTGCGGTACTGCGGGGGTGGTGCTGACTTCTCCCTGATTCAGTCTATTTCTGCACATAACCGGACGTAGCGAAGGCTGGCAAGGCGCTTTCATTGCACAGCTACCTTCCGTCGGACCACGGTATCGCCCGAGGTCCGCGACGGTACCTGCTGCTTCCGACAGATGGCGCAGGAAGGCGGGTTCTGTTCCATCCAGAATACCGAGCGTGTCTTCCGGTCCCAGAGCGAAATTTCATGCGTGATTTCCTTGCCGCAATCGCAAAAAATTCTGACTACCATGACTGCACCTCCAACGGTTCAAACCGCCGTCGCCAGTGGCTGCATGCCGGACTTTCCTGAATGTGTCAGGAATTCCACCAGCGACATACCGATGCGCTCGATGTTCTGCTCATCCAAAAACCGCGCCTCGTTGAGTGTGAGATCGCCTTCTAGCAGCGCCCAGTGTCTGTCAGAGGAACGCTTCATGATTTGACGCGCAAACAGCCGGTCAAGCTGGGTGGCGAAACGACAGCCAAGAAACAAGAAATGCCGGCCGCGCCGCCGCTCCTGTACCAGGGCCGGAATCGGTGTTTGGATGTCGATTTCAGTAAGAACTTCAACGAAGTCAGTATCCGACACCAGGAAATTCGCAGCCGGCACAATTGACCCGAGCGGTTGATATAGCAGCGTTGCCCAATCGCGCGCGTGGGCTTCATCTACCCGAGCACCGTTCCGGTCGAAATACTGCGTCCATATGCCAAAGTGCTCCGACTGGCTCACGCCCTGCACCGCACCCCAACTGCCATGTGACGCGAACGCCTTCATCAACAGACCATCGTACCAAGTAGAGACGATCACCGGCAGTTGTGGCAACGATGCAAAGTAGTGGTGCAGATTGCCTGGAGCAACTTCGACGCTGAAAGCCTCGGTCATCGCCTTAACCACCGTCTTGCGGTGCTTGAAATTCTCGATGAACTGGGCTGCGGCGGTGAGGTTGTTCCGGATCTTGTGCGGCACGCTCGCTTTGGCCACCAGCCGTAACACCAGGCGCGTTGGCGAGCCCGGCAAAGCCTCGCTGCCGGGCGTGGCAGCCAGCACTCCCGGACCCAGGTATGGAATGACCGCACCGTTCGCGATGCCCGCGAAGACTTCATCGACCGCGGCCATCACGACATCCCCGTTTGCAGCGACTGCAGCTGTACCGCTGATACTTGGAACAACCCGCGTCCGCCGGGCAGTGCCCGATAGACGTTTGCGGCCTCCTTGCTCAGGCGGTTGAACCAGTCCTGGGCGCTCAAAGTAGCCGGTCGCGCACTCACTTCGCGCGCTGTGCCGTCCTGCGAAAACCGCACGTGAATCATAATCTCCGAATTCCCCATGACTTCCTCCTGACAATTAGAGATAAATGGCCACATTGGAACTGACATTGGCACGACCGGCCAGCAGCGTTGCGAATTCGGTGAAGTTCCGGTCGCTGATTGCCATGGTCATTCGGTCAAGCGGCGGGCCTCGACCGTGATCGGCAACGCGGTGTCGGCGGCCAAGGCCGGCAGTTCCAGCCGCCAGCCGTTGGCAAGCGTCACGCACCCGCCCCACAGCTGCGGATGGTCCATCGCTACGATGGGCTCTTCCAGGTCTTTCTTGGCGACATAGGCGGAAAACACCCCTTCACTGTCTCTGCGGATCATTACCTTCATGGTCATCCTCGATCATTTCGCTTTGTGGCCCTAATGCAGTTGCGATGCACCAAAATCTGGGAACGTTTCGATAGCTCGGCCACACTTCGCTACAGCCAGGATCCAGACCCAGTCAGGCCGCCGCAGGCTGGTTGCGCACAACTTCTGGCAGCAGGTTGAGCACGCGCTCGATCTCTTTACCGGTGGTATAACGACTTAGTGAAAACCGCATGCTGGCCAGCACTGCGCGTGCGTCGAGTCCCATGGCGGTGAGCACGTGCGATGGCGCGCTAGAACCGGCGGTGCAGGCCGCTCCGAGCCCAACACATACGCCGGCCTGGTCCAGGCGCGCGGCAAGCGCCTCGCCAATGAGGTTTCCGAAACGGATGCTGCTGGTATTCGCAACACGCGCGGCATCGCCACCGTTCACAGTCGCGAACGGCGCGCGCTCGCACACGCCCTGCTCCAGTCGGGCACGCAACGTCATCATCGTATGCATGCCGGTTTCCAGGGTCTCCGCCGCGACAGCCGCTGCAATCCCGAGTCCGACGATAGCTGGAACGTTTTCCGTCCCGCCACGCCGCGCACGTTCCTGATGGCCGAATAGCAACGGCGGCAGCGTCACACCCTTGCGCACGAACAACGCACCCACGCCCTTGGGAGCATGAAACTTGTGTCCAGACAATGACAGAAAATCGGCCGGCAGTTGCCGCAAGTCCACTGCGAGTTTGCCAACTACCTGTACGGCATCGAGATGCAACAACACGTTGCGCTCGCACGCAATGCGCGCCACCTGCTCAACTGGAAACAGTACCCCGGTCTCGTTGTTAGCCCACAAGAACGAGATCAACGCCGTGTCGGGCGCAATCGCCGCCTCGACGGCAGCCGGGTCCAACTGGCCCTGGGCGTCGACCGGCAATAACGTGACACGTACTCCACATCCCTCCAAGTGGTGCAACAACTGGAGCGTGGAAGGATGCTCGACCGAACTTGTGACCACGTGCTGGCGCCGTGGATCGCGTGCCAGCACCCCGAGAATGGCCAGATGATTACTCTCGGTCCCTCCGCTGGTAAAGACGATCTCGGCCGATTGCGCGCCGAGCAGTTCGGCGACTTGGGCACGTGCTTCATTGACCAGCCGGCGCGCGCGATCTCCAGCGGCGTGCTTGCTCGACGGGTTGCCGTATTCGTCGCGCAGGCAGGCAAGCACTGCGTCCAGGCACTCAGGAGCGACCCGCGTGGTGGCGTTATTGTCGAGATAGATGGTGCCGTTCATTGCCAGAATGCCCGCCTCAGATCCTCATTCACTTCGTTTACCAGCGCTGCGAGCGTCGGGTATTCCGCGTAAAATTCCCATTCGTTCCGCCGGTGATCACGACGATACAGTCGCCATCGGCACGACTGCAGACCAAATTCGATCCGCGCGATATCGATAGTGCCGCCATTCTGATCGACGTTGCGCGAGCAACAGGGACTCTCGATGCGGTACCCTCGCACTGCCGGTCGCACCACCGGGGTTACGTAACGGTATCGCCCACGATTGGCCAGCGCGCGTTCTATGCGCTTGCGATCGACGTCATTCGGGTGCGGACAACCGCCCGGCCCGGCCAAAAACCTTTCACTCACTTTGGCAGTCATCGCCGCCCCGTCATTCCGGCGTGATTTCCTGTTCCAGGAATCCCACCACAGGACGAATCCCGGAAAACTCCACCATATACACCGGCGCGTTCGACGCTACGTGCACATCAGTTTTGACGATCTCGCCAGACGCGCCGGCCGGCACCAGCAAGGCATCCGGATCGTGCGCGGTATGACTGCCGTCGTTATTCAGGACAACGGCGGCGCGCACTTGCTGGCCGCGCTGATATTTCAGATCGCGTGCGTCGGTCTCCGATGGGGCCGAGACGTGAAACGAGGGGTCTGAATGTCCCACTTTAACGTTCATACCGTGCGTTCCTGATTCGGCTGTCATGGTTCCACCGGGTCCAGCTCGCGGCTCTTCATGCCAACCTGGTAACCGTGTGTCACGAAGTCCACGCCATAAATGTAAAACTGCTGCAGGAAAGTGCCGATGCTGGAGACGTACCCTTCGTCGCCCTTTTTAACCAAAATGTCGCCGATGTCGCGGCCCGGAAAAGTGCCGTCGTTGCGGATCGTGCAGCGCGCGCGCACCTTCTGGCCGTATTCGAAACGCGGTGGACCATTGAGTTCCATCACGTCGCTATTGCGATTGATGTCACCCATGGCGTCAGGCCTCGCACGCCCCGGTAAGCACCGCATGCGTCCCAGTGCGCTGGCGGCAGTGGTCACGTACCAGCGGATCGGCGTCGGCCAGTACCCCGTCGGGCAAGTCGGCATCGAAGCGTCCGGCGACTTCGTGTGGCAGACCGCCGCCGAGCGGTGCATCGTCTACTGGAATGGCGCGAGAGGCACGCGCCAAAGATGGTCTGATTGCAATTTCCGCCAGCGGCGCCGCTTGCGACGTTGCTGGCAATTTCCTGGTTTCGGTTGCGAATGTCATGGCAGCACTCTGTCAGTACTTGCGCCCGATACCTGCGGCGTCGAACGTGCAAGTCGCAGGCACCTTGCCGGAACAGGTTCCCGAACATGGCACGGCGTTTGAATTGACGAATCTCAGGCCGCTGCTCATCGGCGTGTCGCTGAAGTCGATGGTGACACCTTCCAGAAGCAGGCGGCTCTCGGCCGGCAGGAACAGCTTGAGGCCGTCGTGTTCAAGCACGCTGTCGCCGGCGCGCGGCGTCGTCGCGACGCTGAACTCGGCACCCAGTCCAGAGCAACCGGTGGCGGTCATCACCAGGCGGAATCCGTCCTGGTCGCTACCATTGAAACGAATCATTCTGCGAATGAATTTCGCGGCGGCCGGAGTGATCGTGACGTTCATAACTCAGCTTCTCAGGCCGTCGCCTGGTAACGCGGGCAGGCGGCATCGATGATGCAGGTATTTTCCACCGGGCAGACCGCGACGCACTGCGGATCATCGAAGTATCCGATGCACTCGGTGCACTTCTCCGGCTTGATGATGAAGGTTCCATCCTTCTCGCGAATCGCGTTGTTCGGACACTCCGGTTCGCAAGCAGCGCAGGCGGTGCATTGAGACTTTACGATCTTGTAAGCCATCTTCGTTCTCCTAGAATAAGTTTGAATAGCACCTGTCATGCCACGACATACGCGCCCTGACGGATATCGGCATCGCCACGCGCTGCGTGTCGGATCTCTGCGCGCTTCACCCTGTCCAGGTATCCCTTGAACCAGGCGAACGCCGACTGCTCGATGAATTCGTGTGCGTACCGGTCCACGGGCTCTATGCCTGCCTGGATCAGCTCGCCGCGCGGACAGCCACCGATCTTGGCGACGAATACCGCGTGGCAATCATTGATGGCACGAATGACGGTCGGCAACAACTCCTCCTCGCCGTAGCCACCCCGGCAGTAGAGATCCACACGCCGATGACCGACAAACTTGGCACCGCCAGTGCTCAGCTCATAAACCTGAAACTCCCTGGCATGGCCAAAATGCTCGTTGATCCGGCCCGAACCCTGGGTCGCAACCGCGACTAGCACCCGGATGTCGCTAGTTTCGGCAGCTAGCTGCGAGAGCTTCTCCTGGCGGGCTGCGACTTTGCTCCGGAGTTCCTGCTCGACCATCTGCTGATAGGCCTTGCGCGTGTCAGCGTCGTAGTTCACATCCATCGCCATAATCTTCTCGGTAGTGAATTCGGCAGACCGGTCCTCACCCAACAACCCAACGGCATCGGCTCGGCACTGGCGACAATGGCGCATCATGTTCATCTGGCCCTCACAACTGTCCTGCAAGCCCTTGAGTTCCTGCGCGCTCGGACCGCGCTGTCCGGTGAGCCCGAACACCGTGCCATGCTCAGGCGAGGAAATGAGCGGCATGATGTTGTGCAGAAAGGCGCCGCGCGATTTCACTGCCTTATTGACGTCCACAAGGTGCCGATCGTTGATGCCAGGTATCATCACCGAGTTGACCTTACACAGGATGCCGCGCTCGGTGAGCATATCGAGCCCCTGCAACTGGCGTTCAGCAAGAATCTTCGCCGCCTCCCTGCCCTTGATGCGCCTGTGTTTGTAGAAAATCCACGGATAAATCTCAGCGCCCACCTCGGGGTCGATCATATTGATCGTGATGGTCACGTGATCGACATTTAAATTCTTGATCGTGTCAACATGGTCGGGCAGCGCGAGCCCATTGGTCGACAGGCACAACTTGATGTCCGGTGCGACCTTCGAGATCAACTCGAAGGTCTTAAAGGTCTTCTCCGGGTTGGCGAGCGGGTCACCGGGCCCGGCGATGCCAAGCACGGTCATTTGCGGGATGGCCGAGGCCACTGCCAGTACTTTTCTTACCGCCTGCTGGGGCGTTAGCTTTTCGCTCACCACACCGGGGCGCGACTCGTTGGCGCAGTCGTACTTACGGTTACAGTAGTTGCACTGCATGTTGCAGGACGGCGCCACGGCTACGTGCATGCGCGCGTAGTGATGGTGCGCCTCTTCGCTGTAGCATGGGTGGTTTTTTACTTTCTCCCAGACTTCCGGTGCCAGATCGCCCTGTCCGGCCGCTGACCCACAACTGGCTTTGCCACTTCCAGCCGACATCCCGCAGCCCTTACGCTCGGCCATTTTCTGCATGACCTTATCAAGTGGCTTCATTTCCTGCACGCCGCCAATGCTGACATCGATTGCTTGCCTCATGTGTATCTCCGCTCGTGGTAGCTGACGAGATGCTTGTTCATGACATGTGCCTTCAACTCACGATACGCCTGAGTAGCACAGAGCAATCGGCATGCCATGCGTGAATATTCCAAAGAATCCGGACAAATAGCCGTTGTCGCGTGGATGGTCTCTGTCGCGATATCGACACGACCGCGAAACATGTAGCGCTTTGTCGCGTTCGCAACAAAGCGCGGGCGGCGCTAGAGGTGCTTTATCGACACGTTGTACTTCTTGAGAGCGTAACCGATCTGACGGGGTGTGAGGTTGAGCAGGCGCGCAGCCTTTGCCTGGACCCAGCCACATTGCTCCATCGCCCAGACGAGACGCGAGCGCTCCGACTGCGGCGGCTCCACACTGTCTGTCACAGGGATCCCTGTACCCGGCATGGCATGCGCTGACGGCAGACTGATCGGGATGTTGCGGGTGGATCCATGATCGTGCAGTGCCATCGACAGGCACTTGCCCTGCTGGCAGGGCAAGTCGAGTTCCCGAATGACATCGCCACGCGTCATGGTCGCGGTGCGTTCGATGCAGTTTTCCAGTTCGCGCACGTTTCCCGGCCAGTTGCAGTCGAGCAGAATCTGCATGGCTTCGGGCACGACCGACAACATTCTATTGTTGCCTTTGTTGAACTTATCCAGAAAGTGCTCGACAAGCAGCGGAATATCGTCGCGCCGCTCGCGCAGAGCCGGGAGCGCTATCGTCACAACGTTGATTCGGTAATAGAGATCCTCGCGAAACGTTCCGCGCGAAACCGCTTCTTCCAGGTTGCGGTTGGTAGCGAAAATCAGACGTACGTCCACCAGGATCGCCTTGTTGCCGCCGACCCGCTCGAATTCCCGTTCCTGCAATACCCGTAACAGCTTGGTTTGGAACGATGGCGAAATCTCGCCAATCTCGTCCAAAAACAGGGTGCCGCCGTTCGCCAGCTCGAAGCGGCCCTTGCGCTCCTGGGTCGCACCGGTAAACGCGCCCTTCTCATGCCCAAACAGTTCCGATTCGAGCAGGGTTTCAGTCAGCGCCGCGCAATTGACTCGCACGAATGGCGCGTTGGAGCGCGGACTGTGGCTGTGAATAGCGCGAGCGATCACCTCCTTTCCAGTGCCGGATTCACCGCGCAGAAGCACAGTGGCGCGGCCGGGCGCGGCTTGGTGGACCTCGGCGAATACCTGCTGCATGCGTTTACTGTGGCCGATGACCTCCTTGATACTGTGCATTACCCGGACCTCGCCCTGCAGTGCTTTTTGCAGGCGGTGGCTTTCGCGCATCATCCGCTCATGCTCGGCCAACACGCTGCGGTGCAGCTTTACCGTCTGGCCTATCAAATTGGCGACCATCTTCAGAATCTGCACATCGCGCTCGAATTTGACTGGACGTTGCCCAGACTTACGGTCGCGGTCGACACTCAAGACACCGAGAACCTCCCGGCCGTGCTTGATTGGCACACCCAGAAAGGCGATCACCGCGTCGGCACTCAGGTCGCGCGACCCGGTACGATTGAGAAACAGCGGTTCCTTGGAAATGTCCGGGATCACCATCGCCACGCCGGACGTGAGAATACGGCCGACTACACCCTCCCCGGCCTGATATTGGCCGCGCCGGACCTCCTCCACCGTCAAGCCGCATGCACCAGCAGCGTGCAGCTCGCCGGATTCCTGCACCAAACTGATCATCCCGCGACGCATCCGGAAATGTGCCGCCAGAACAGCGAGCACTTCTCTGAGTGTTTTGCTCAGATCCAGAGACGAATTGAGTATCTTGCTGATTTCGTAGATAGCAATCAGCCCTGAGCCACTTTCTGCTTCCGCTGACTTGCCCATAGCTTCCTCAACATGTTTCTGCCCCAATCTCCCTACCGATGAAATACCCTTAGCAATTGTCATACCACTGTCCGTGTTGAAAATCCGCCTGCAGCCCCAGTTCCATGCGAACCGACGTTGCCCGCGCCGGCACATCCGCGCTCGCCTTCCGCCGTATCGAAGAATGCGAACCAACATGTCGGATATCCGACAAACGCGACAAAGCCGACATACAAAACCGAACAGGGAGACCGGCAATCACGTGCATTCCCGGCACTATTTGCTTGCGCACGTTCGTGGCACGAGAGTTGCTGAGCGTCGATCAACGAAGTGTGATCAATACGTAACCCACCATGACGACCGATGTCACAATGCCGATCCGGATTACCGATAATGCTGCAGCTAGGGTCAGCGGCCTGCTGGCCGACGAAGGGCGCAGCGACCTGAAGCTTCGCATCTTCGTAAGCGGCGGTGGCTGCTCGGGATTTCAGTACGGCTTCACCTTTGACGAGTCATCCGGTGAGGGCGATATGCTGTTCACGAAAAACGGCGTCACGTTTGTCATCGACCCTATGAGTTTCCAGTATTTTGTGGGGGCGGAGATCGACTATCTGGAGGGGCTAGGTGGCGCACGCTTTGTCGTCAAAAATCCCAACGCCAAGACAACCTGCGGTTGCGGCAGTTCGCTCTCCACCTGACCACACTAGGGGAATCCCACATGTCAGTCGCTCTGACACAAGCTGCAGCTGCCCGTGCACAGAAATTTCTCGCTCAGCGCGGCAAAGGCATCGGCCTGCGGCTGGGTGTGCGCACCAGCGGCTGCTCAGGTTTCGCATACACGCTCGAGTGTGTCGACGAAATCCTGCCGGATGATTGCTGCTTCGACAGCCATGGGGTAACAGTGCTCATCGATCCGAAAAGCCTTGCGCTTCTCGACGGCACGACACTCGACTTCGTTCGCGAAAGCCTGAATGAAGGCTTCAAATTCAACAACCCAAACGTGAAGGCACAATGCGGCTGCGGCGAGAGTTTCTCCGCTTAGGTCGATTCTACCCGATTTTAAATGATCTCAATAACTCGCAGGACTCTGGCCGCCCATTTTTTAAGGGTCATCGTGGAAATGAGTGGGTAAAAATTGGTCATTTCTCGTTCAAATCTGAGGCAGCATCGAGGTGAGGATCTTCAGTCTGAGGTATTCCTCATCGCGCAAGCCATAGGCACGGCGCTGGATGACGCGTATCTTGTTGTTCAAGCCCTCAACGAAACCGAGCGCAACCTTGTTCTCGGGCTGGCAGTAGGCGGCGATGCCGTCCCAGTGTCGCTCGATCATCTCGGCGAACTTCTCGTACGGCTTCAGGCGCTGCCACTTGAGGCTTTCTCGCCAGTTATCGAAGAACTTGCGCGCCCACGCTTCGCGGTTGTAGTCCCAGAGTTGACCGAAGGACTCTTTGAGCAGGTAGGCGGTGTTCAGGCGCTTGTTCGCCGCCAGCAGCAGCTTCAAGTTCTTGCGTGCCGTACCGGTGAGGTTTTGCGGATGCGACAGCAGCGTATATTTCTGCCCCTTGATAAAGTGGCGCTGCTTGCCCTGAAGGCGTGCGTACTCGCCCTTTCGGATCTTGTCGAGCGCCTCGCCCAGGTGCTTCATGATATGAAACTTGTCGAACAGGATCGCTGCCTGCGGGGCGTTCCTGGTCGTCGAATTGCGAAACGGTTTCCACATGTCCATGACGGTGAGCCGTATGCGCTGGGCCTTCTTTTCCCCGAGAAATCGATAGAACTCATCCATGCTCGCCTCGCTTCTGTCCTCACCCCCGAACCAGATCGGGCGGCGTCGTTCCAGGTCGCTGACGACGATCCGATAGCTGTGCCCCTTGCGGATCGAGATCTCATCGATTCCCACGACCTTAGGTCCCGGAGTCCCTGCGCGCCGGAGCTGTTCGCGCATGTAATCCATCTCCAGCCGCTTGACCGTCTGCCAGTCCAAATGCAGCTCGGCGGCGACGTCCCGGATCGTGCCAGCGCGACAGCGCCGGCCCACGTAGCGCGCAAAGCGCTTCGTGTGCAGTGCGTTCTCGACCAGAAAGTCCAACTGCTCGCGTTTCACCGTGCCACAGCGCCGGCAATCCACGCGTCGCACCTCGAGGTCGAGGTAAATGCGGTGATCGGCGCAGGGCAAATCCCGCACCCGCCGGCGCTTGCGGTCGTACCAGGTGCGGTGCGCCGTACCACAGGTGCCGCACACCGTTTTTTTCCCCGCCGAACGAGCGTGATGAGGCGAGCACCCGGGTCACCGAAGATCCCCTCAACGCGTTGCAGGGGGCGAAACCCGGGAAAGGTGTATACGTCCGCCAATCGGCGGCGTTTGATTGATTTGGCCATCCGCCTATCATGCCAAATTTCTGTGCCTTCTCAACAGGCATCAAACCCTGTAGAAATAGGCATTGCGGCGTGATTGAGCGGCGTTTTTTACCCACACGAAATCACGAAGACCCTTTTTTAAAAATAGGGGCGAGGTAGCATGCGAAACTTGCGGGGTTGCAGTTGGGCGCCCGCGTAGGAGCGGTATCGGCCGCAAAAGCGGCGTGCAAACCCACCAGGCAGCCCAGATGTAGCGCAGCGGGATCACGGCTGCCGCAAGGATTTGACATCCTCCCCGGCATGAATGCCGGAGATTCCTACGGCGCTCAGGCGCGGCATTGAGCCGCTCCCGGGTCGCTTCGGCAGGTTCCTGCTGCTGGTGGCATTGCTGCACCGCTCACTTCACAGGCGAACCGGGCGTGTCCCGCCCTTAAAACATTGATCGCGCCGACCACATCTGCGTTTTCCTCGAAGCCACATTCCATGCACTCGAACCGGGCTTGGGTTCTGCGGTTCTCAGCCGAGACCTGCCCGCAGCACGGACAGGTGCGGCTCGTGTTCCGCGGCGGCACGGCGATGAGCCAGCCGCCATTCCACTTTATGCTGGCGAGCGCGGCGTGTGTCGCTGGAGCACGCCTGTGAAAAGACCTGCGTATGCACCACCTGTC
Organism: Pseudomonadota bacterium; assembly: GCA_021802595.1. Next base: position 36,805 of record JAJZRT010000001.1, on the reverse strand, counting down.
ATGTCATCGTACGCGCCGGATTCGAATCCCTGCGCCCGGAAGGCGGGGACGAAGAGGGCCAACTCGGAATGGCCTGGGAGTTCGAGCATTTGCGCGCCTCGGTTGCCTGGTTCGGCTCGGCAAACAGGACCTCCTTGTCGAAATGCCGCGCTATACACTCAATCTTTCCGCCGAAGCGCGCTAGATCTCGATCGCTGTTCCCCATATGGGGCGAACCGCGCCACTATCTCCGCCACACCATGTCCGCGCATAGCCTGTCGTTGCGATCCGAAACCTTGTCGGAAACCGGACAATCGTTACAAATGTCGTGTTTCCCCCCTGCGCTGTACGATGCGATTTTCATGATTTCCGCTGAATAGCGCCACTTTTTCGGGCTGGCATGTCGATTGCTTTATGAACACCGAAGCACCCCAAAACAGGTCAGCCCATGATTGCTACGGTTACCGTCAATGACACCACGCTGCGCGACGGCGAACAAACCGCCGGCGTAGCGTTCACGGTCGAAGAAAAACTCGCCATCGCGCGCGCCCTGTCCGACGCCGGTGTGCGCGAGATGGAGGTCGGCGTGCCGGCCATGGGTCCAGAGGAATGCGAAACCATCCAGGCCATTGCCCTGCAGCATATGCCCGCACGACTGATGGTCTGGGGACGAATGAACACCACTGATCTCGATGCCGCCGCCCTATGCCGTGCCCAGGCCATCAATCTTTCAATTCCAGTGTCAGACCTGCATATCGTCTACAAACTACAGCGCGACCGGGAGTGGGTGCTGAGCCAGATCGCTCGTCTGGTGCCGCGCGCGCTCGATCTCGGATTTGAAGTGTGCGTCGGTGCGGAGGACGCCTCACGTGCCGATCCTGATTTCCTGCGCGCGGCTGCCGAAGGAGCACAGGCTGCCGGCGCCCATCGCTTCCGTTTTGCCGATACCCTCGGTCTGCTCGATCCGTTCGTGACCTACCGAAGAATCGTGCAATTGCGCCAGGATATCGACATCGATATCGAGATGCATGCCCACGATGACCTCGGCATGGCCACCGCCAACACCGTAGCCGCGGTGCTGGCCGGCGCTACGCACATCAACACCACCGTCAACGGGCTAGGCGAGCGCGCCGGAAATGCGCCACTCGAAGAAGCGGTCTTGGCGCTGCGCCTCACCCACTCCATCGAAACCGGCATCGACACCCGGCAATTCCCGGCGATTTCGCGCCTGGTGAGCGCCGCCTCCGGGCGGCCAGTGGCGGCCAACAAAAGCATCGTGGGCGACTCAGTTTTCACACACGAGGCAGGCATCCACGTCGACGGTCTGCTCAAGGACGTACGCACCTATCAGGGCCTTGACCCGGCCGCGGTTGGTCGGGCGCATCGGATCGTGCTCGGCAAACACTCTGGCGCCGCCGCGATCGTCCAGGCCTATACGCACCTCGGCATCAGGCTGGACGACCACCGGGCCAGAGAAATCCTGGTGCGCGTGCGCCGTCATGCGATAGCAACCAAGCAGGCGCCGGATGCTGCTGACCTCAACCGCTTCTACCTGGAGACCGTGTCATGCGCGCCTGCGTTGACGCAATGATCCCACGGGGCGGCCCTTCTGCCCTCATGCGCGCGGCCCTGCATTGTGTGTTCAAGCGCGACCCGGCAGTGCGCACGCGCCTTAAGGTGCTCACGACCCACCTGGACCTTCATGCCTTGATCGCCCATCGGCTGGCACATGCGCTGTGGCGTCGCAACTGGCGCTACTTGGCGCGGTTTCTGGGTTTTCTCACACGTGCCATCGCCCCGGTCGGCATTGATCCCGCCGCGCGCATCGCGCCGACGCTTCTTTATCGATCACGGCTGGGGTGTCGTGACCAATGAAACCGCCGAAATCGGAGACGGTGTCACGCTTTACCATGGCGTCACCCTCGACGGTGTTTCCTGGACCCCAGGCATGAGCCACCTGACGCTCGGCGATGGCGGGGTGATCGGGGCCGGCGCCAGGGTTCTCGGGCCGATCAGCGTCAGCCGGCACGCCTGCATCGGCGCCAACTCGGCGGTAATCCAGCACGTCCCGGCGCAGATGACCGCAATCGACATCCCTGGGCGCGTAAGTTTACCGCTTGCCAATCGGCGCGTCGCCGAACACGGCATCGATCATCATTTGCTGCCCGACCCGGTCGGCAAGGCGGTCGCCTGCCTGCTCGAACGCATCACCCGACTTGTGTCGCAACTGGCCGCGGTGACCGGCAAACAGGTTCCGGTCAGCGGCGATTGTGACGTCTGTGTGGACGGCTGCGATCTGGTCCAGGTGTCAGTCAGCGACAACCTCAAGCGCAACGCCCATCGACCAGTGGATACCGCCAAGGATAAATTTATGACCCAAGCCCTCGAAGCCCTGTACCAGAACCTTAGCCGCCTTTCAGCTGCCGAGGAGTTCTTCCATTATTTTTCTGTCTCGTTCGAGCCGCCGGTCGTGCACGTCAACCGGTTGCACATCCTGAAGCGTTTCCAGCAGTACCTGCGGGCGACACCTGGACTCGCCGAGCTGGATGCGCCGTCTTTGCATGCTGCGTGTCAAAATCTGCTGGCACGCGCATATCACGACTTTGTGCGCTCCACGCCCGCGCAGGAAAAGGTCTTCAAGGTTTTCCTGGACATCAATGGCGGACACGTAGCGCTCGACAGCCTGATCGGCACCCTGCCGTCCCGTCGCAAATGAGCCTGAACATGCATATCGTCGTCTGTATCAAACAGGTTCCCGACAGCGCGCAGATTCGCGTGCACCCGGTGACCAACACCATCATGCGCCAGGGCGTGCCGGCAATCGTTAATCCCTATGACCTGGTGGCACTGGAAGAAGCGCTGCGTCTCAAGGACCACTATGGTGCACGCATCACCGTGCTGAGTATGGGGCCACCGCAGGCCGAGGGCGCGCTCCGCAAGGCGCTGTCGTTTGGCGCCGACGAGGCGATTCTGCTTACCGATCGCTCTTTCGCCGGTGCCGACACGCTCGCCACAAGTTACGCGCTGGCGAGCGCGATCCGCAAGATCCGGCTGGACATACCCGTGGACCTGGTGTTCGCCGGCAAGCAGACCATCGACGGTGATACTGCGCAGGTTGGTCCCGGCATTGCGATTCGGCTCAAGCTGCAGCTTCTGACCTACGTGAGCAAGATTGAAACCATCGACCTCGACAAGAGCGAACTCACCGTGCAGAGGCGTGCTGAAGGTGGTGTACAAGTGCTGAAGACGCGGCTGCCGGCGCTGATCACCGTCCTCGAAGGTATCAACGAGATGCGCTTTGCCACCATGAGCGACATGTTCCGTGCCGCGCGCTATCCAATCAGGGTTTGGGACAAGGACGCAGCTGGGGTCGAGGACATCAGCAAGATCGGTCTCAAAGGATCGCCGACCGTGGTATCCAAGGTTTTTGCGCCAACACCGCGCACCCAGAAGGCCGAAATCATCCAGACCCAGAGCGACCAGCCGGGCGACGTCGCGGCCACATTGCTGGCCAAAATGTTCGCCAGATTCCCACAGTTGCGCGGCGCCATAGGCCGGCGCGGCGAATGAATGGATGAGACTACCATGAGCAACCCGACCGCCCCGACCCCACCGGCCGCCAGACCCGCCGGCCGCCGCAAGTTCGAACTCGACCCCCGACTTAAGGCCTACAAGGGTGTATGGGTGTTTATCGAGCACGAACGCGGTGCAGTCCACCCAGTGTCCTTCGAGCTGCTCGGCGAGGGACGCAAGCTTGCTGACCAGCTCGGTGTGGAACTTGCCGGTGTGGTGCTGGGAGCAGCCGGAGAACACACACGCCGCTTCTGCCAGGACGCGTTCTGCCACGGCGCCGACCTTTGCTTCCTGATCGAGGATCCGGTGCTCGCGCAGTACCGCAATCAACCGTACAGCAGAGCACTTACCGATCTCGTCAACAGGCACCAGCCAGAAATCCTGCTGCTCGGCGCGACCACTCTCGGCCGCGATCTGGCCGGCAGTGTCGCCACTACCCTGCAGACTGGGCTGACCGCCGACTGCACCGGGCTGGCGATCGATCCCGAAAACCGCAGTCTTGCGGCCACTCGCCCGACATTCGGAGGCAGCCTATTATGTACCATCGTCACACTCAATTACCGCCCACAAATGGCGACTGTGCGTCCGCGTGTGATGTCGATGCCGACACGCAACGATACCCGCAGCGGGCGCGTCATAGAGGAGTCTCTGGCACTGCTCGAAACCGACATCGTCACCAAGCTGCTGGAGTTCATTGCCGACGAGAAGCGCGCTGAAGTCAACTTGCCGTTTGCCGACATTATCGTGGCCGGCGGCCGTGGAATGAAGCGTCCGGACAACTTCCAGCTGGTCCGGGACCTGGCCGAGGTGTTGGGTGCCGAGGTCGGCGCGACACGTCCGGTTGTGCAATCCGGCTGGGTGAGTGCCGACCACCAGGTCGGTCAGAGCGGCAAGACCGTACGCCCCAAGCTTTATATCGCTGCCGGGATCTCCGGCGCGGTACAGCATCGCGTGGGCATGGAGGGTTCCGACGTCATCGTCGCCATCAACCAAGATGCCAGCGCGCCGATCTTCGACTTTGCCACATACGGCATCGTCGGTAACGCCATGCAAATCCTGCCGGCGCTGACGGCAGCTTTCCGACAACATCTGGCGACGGCGAAACTGGCAGTTTGAGGAGGAACAATGAGCGAGAAATTCGATGCCATCGTGGTCGGCGGCGGTCCGTCGGGAAATGCATCGGCCTACACCCTGGCGAAAGCCGGTTTCAGGGTGCTGCAACTGGAGCGCGGTGAGTATCCGGGTTCGAAGAACGTGCAGGGCGCGATCCTCTATTCCGACGCGCTCGAACGCATCATCCCGGACTTCCGGGAGGACGCGCCGCTGGAACGCCATCTGATCGAACAGAGGGTATGGGTCTTGGACGACGAGTCGTGCGTCGGTTCCACCTATCGCTCGGCTGAGTTCAACAAGCCGCCCTACAATCGCTATACGATCATACGCGCACAATTCGACAAGTGGTTCTCAAAAAAAGTGCAGGAAGCCGGCGCACTGCTGATTTGCGAGACAACCGTGACCGACCTGCACATGGATGGAAACTGCGTCGTCGGCGTCAAGACCGATCGCGAGGGCGGTTCGATCTATGCCGACGTGGTGATTCTGGCTGATGGGGTCAACTCGCTGCTGGCGCGCAAAGCCGGATTTCGGCCGGAGCTGGAGCCGCGGGAAGTGGCGCTCGCAGTGAAAGAGATCCACTTCATGCCCGAGGAAACCATCCACAGCCGCTTCAACATCTCGGGCAACGAGGGCGTTGTCATCGAGATGGCCGGCAAGATCACCCAGGGCATGGTCGGCACCGGATTTCTCTATACCAACAAGGAATCGCTCACCATCGGGGTGGGCTGCCTGCTCTCGGACTTCAAGAAGCAGAGCATACCGCCTTACGCCCTGCTGGAGCGCATGGAGGCACATCCGGTGATCGCTCCGCTACTAGCCGGCGGTGAGATGAAGGAGTACACCGCCCATTTGATCCCCGAGGGCGGCTACCACTCGATTCCGTCCATTTACGGAGAAGGGTGGATGATCGTCGGCGACGCTGGCATGTTCGTGAACGGCGTGCATCGCGAGGGCTCGAACCTAGCCATGACCACCGGGCGTCTTGCGGCCGAGACCGTGATCGAGTTACGCGCTGAAAACAAGCCGCTTACGTCTAGAAACCTCGCACGTTACCGCGAGAAGCTCGATGACAGCTTCGTGATGAAGGATCTCGAAAAGTACAAGCGTATGCCGGCAATCGTGGAAAGAAATCCGCAGTTTTTTACTTCGTATCCAGAGCTTCTCAACCGTGCCGCCCACACGCTGATCGCCGTCGACGGCATCGACAAAAAGGCCAAGGAACGCTCGATCCGCAAGAGCTTCGTGGCTTCACGTTCGCGCCTCGGATTGCTAAGCGATGCATTCAAACTGTGGAGGGCTTTCGAATGATCCGCGTCGAGGAAAAGCTCTTTCAGAATCGTTACCGCGTGGATGCCGGACGACCGCACATCCATATCGGCAACCCCGATGTTTGCGCCTATGGATGCAAATCTAAACCCTGCACCGTCTGCTGTCCGGCCGCCTGTTATACGCAGGAAGGCGACGGGCGCGTAACACTCATCACCGATGGATGCCTTGAATGCGGCACCTGCCGGGTGATCTGCACCGAGCACCGCAACGTGCAGTGGGAATATCCGCGCGGCGGCTACGGCATCCTGTTTAAATTTGGTTGAGGTATGTCATGTCAAAGCCAGAGAAACATGTTAAGGAGGCCTCCGCAATCTTCAAGGCCTCGTCGGTGATCTTTGTTCCGGGCGATACCACCATCCAGACGAGTGCGCGCAACTGCCTCTGCGGCATGATCAGCCACTGAAACCGGGGCCCGATCAGCGCGGAGGTGATCATCGACCTTGCAGGCGGAAAGTAGATTGTGGCCATTGTCACCGACGAAAGCGTTGCCAATCTCCAGATCCGGGTGAGGGCGTGCCTGTGTGCGCTCATCAAGGCCTCCCATGTCGTCATCGCGGTTCAATGACCAACCAACACTAACCACGGGGTCATTTATGACACCACCCAGATCACTAATCGCGCTCGGCCTTTTTCTGGCGTTCTCTACTGTACATGCCGGCGAAGTGAAGGTGGCTGTGGCCGCCAACTTCTTGACACCGATGAAAATGATTGCCAAGTCATTCGAGATAGGCACCGGCTACAAGGTGCTGATCTCCGCTGGCTCGACCGGCCAACTGTATACACAGATAAAAAACGGGGCTCCGTTTCAGATTTTTCTTTCGGCTGACCAAAAGACACTGGCAAAGCTCACCGCACAGAAGTTGACCGTCCCCGGAACGCGCTTTACCTATGCCGTCGGCAAACTCGTCCTGTGGTCCGCGAAGCCCGGATTCGTCGACTCCAGGGGGGAGATTCTGAAACGTGGCGGTTTCAGGCACATCGCGATCGCCAACCCGAAACTTGCCCCCTACGGCGCCGCTGCGATGGAGACGATGCAGAATCTCAACGTCCTTGCCTCGATCGAGCCGAAAATCGTGTGGGGCGAAAACATCGCCCAGACACAACAATTCATTGCCAGCGGCAACGCTGAACTCGGGTTTGTTGCCCTGTCCCAGGTCATGAGTGGCGGGAAACCAGCGGAGGGCTCGATGTGGATGGTTCCCGGAAATCTGTATGCGCCGATCCGCCAGGACGCCGCGCTGCTTGCTAACGGAAAGGACAGGCCGGCGGCCGAGGCGCTCCTCAAGTACCTCAAGGGCGGCGCGGCACGCGCGGTCATCAAATCCTTCGGATACAGACTGTAATCGCAGCAACGGTCATGTTAACTGCTACCGATTTTACCGCCGTGGCACTGACACTCAAGCTCGCCGCCCTGAGCACGGCGATCCTGATGGTGCTCGGTACCTGGCTCGCGTGGCAACTCGCGCATACGCGCTCTTGGTGGAAACAACCGGTAAGCGCGCTGGTGTCGATGCCGCTGGTGTTGCCCCCGACAGTGCTCGGCTTCTATCTGTTGCTGCTTTTTGGGCCACACGGACCCATCGGTCGATTCACGCAGACGCTCGGGCTAGGCGCCCTGCCTTTTACCTTCTCCGGCCTGGTCGTGGCATCGGTGATATATTCTCTGCCGTTCGTGGTACAGCCGATCCAGAACGCATTCGAGACGGCTGGCCGGCGCCCGCTCGAAGTCGCGGCGAGCCTGCGCGCCTCGCCCTGGGATGCGTTTTTGACCGTCGCCATCCCTCTGGCGCGCCCCGGCCTTCTTACGGCCGCCGTGCTGGGTTTCGCGCACACGGTCGGTGAATTCGGCGTGGTGCTCATGATCGGCGGCGACATCGCAGGCGAAACCAAAGTGGCATCCGTGGCTATCTACGATCACGTGGAATCACTGCACTACGCCAATGCGAACGTGCTCGCCGCCAGCATGGCAACATTCGCCTTTATCGTCGTGCTGACAGTCGGCCTGCTCAATCACCGGCTAGCGGGGCGTGACTTGTGATCGGCACCGACGCACGCTTTACCATGTCGCTCGGGGCATTCCAACTCGACGCCGCGTTTTGCGCGCCGCCACGCGGTGTCACCGTGCTGTTCGGGCCGTCGGGTTGTGGCAAGACCAGTGTACTGCGCTGCCTCGCCGGTCTGGAACGTGCGCCCAAGGGGTGGCTACGGGTCAACGGCGCGTGGTGGCAAAACGAGGAGCAGGATCACTTTCTGCCAACATACCGCAGACCGATCGGTTATGTTTTCCAGGAGCCGAGCCTTTTCCCCCACTTGAGCGTGCGTGCCAACCTGGAGTACGGCCAGCGTCGCGTTCCCGGAAGCAATCGGCGCGTGGCGTTCGATCGGGCGGTGACGCTGCTCGGCGTCGCGCCCCTGCTCGACCGCAGGCCGGTACGGCTTTCGGGGGGTGAGCGCCAGCGTGTGGCCATCGCGCGCGCGCTGCTCACAAGTCCAAAGCTGCTGCTCATGGACGAACCGCTGTCCGCGCTCGACACCCGCAGCAAAGACGATATCCTGCCGTACCTAGAGCGCCTGCACACTGACCTGTCTGTCCCAGTGATCTATGTGAGCCACGCGCTGGAGGAAGTCGCACGTCTTGCCGATCACCTGGTGTTGATGGAAAACGGGCAGGTGCGCGCCCAGGGGCCGCTGTCCGAACTCATGACGCGACTCGACCTGCCGCTGGCGTACGGTGATGCCGCCGCGGCGGTGATTGAAGCGACTGTTGCCGCACACGACGAGAAATTCCACCTCACTTATCTCAATTTCCCGGGAGGGCGCATCACGGTGCCGCGCGAGAATCTGCCCGTGAACACGCGCGTGCGCCTGCGCGTCTATGCGCGCGACGTGAGTCTCGTGCTCGCGCCGCAGGGGGGCAGCAGTATTCTCAACGTCTTCGCTGTGTACATTTCCGGATGCACCGAAGAACGTCCGGGACAGGTCATCGTACAGCTGGACGCCGAAGGTACGCCGCTGCTCGCGCGTGTGACCGCCAAGTCGATCGCACAGCTTGGCCTCGCGCCCGGCGCACTGGTCTTCGCGCAGGTCAAGGGCATGGCGCTGCTGGATTGACCTGGCCCACGTGGCACAGCAACTCCGTATGCCCACGGTCGGCCGTCATTACAGAGCCGAAACCAGTGACGAGCATATATCGAACATCGGTTCGGTCGGCGATGTTTTCGGGTCCGTCTCTGCCTGTATTCGTTTGCATTATAAGCACGTTGTCGAACACCGGATCCAGGTCGCTACAACATGGCTCGAAGGCGCTGCCTTGTACTTTCCGCATGCGAGATTGCGCGCCGGGGTGAAATGAATCTGGTTCTGGATCTTCGGACAGATCCCGGCGGAACGCGGTGTGTCACCACGAAGGCTCTCTGGCTGCTTTCACGTTGACTTCTTGCGTTCGGTCCGCTTGGCCGGCTAGTTGCCCGTTCCCGTATCCGGATTTTCATCCTGGTCCTGGCCTGGCGCGGAATTGCGCCTCCGATATCGTTGCACAGCGCACACCCTTGTATCCAGTCCCGGCTTCAGCAACCGACGGGAGGAAAACCCTCTTCGGGGCCGAAACAGACCGTATAGTCAGTGCAGGCCTTGCAGCTTGGGGCCTTGCACAAATTAACTTCAGCCTGTTTGCAAAGCTGCTTGTAAAAGAACCTTTTCCACTTCATATTATCCGCGTTTTTTGCGTACAGCGCCCCAAAGTAGCGGCGCAACAGCCCGGACAGTACCTCGCGACTGGGAAGCTCCATATCCTGCCAGAGGTGATTGTTATCGAGGCAGGCGGTGGCAATTGCATGCGCGAGCCAGCGGGTTCCGTCCGAGTCGTCGCACCGATGATCGAGCAACAATTGCACGATATCCGAGAATTCGTCATCGCGGAGCGCTGGACACCCGCCACCGGGCTGCTCGAAACAGCGTGTGATTTCCCCATTGGCCTCTGGAAAATAGCGGTCTCGCAGGCGTCCGAGCTCCTCGGTGCCCAGGCCGTGTATCGCCGATTGAGACAATACTCCACCTAACGCCAGAGTCAGCGCGTCGCCGGGATAGCAGGCGGCGCCCATCAATGCGGCGTACTTATAAGTACCCATGTTAATCTCCGGCCGCCTGCGGTACGTGCGTGTAGCACTTCTTCGGGCAGATGCGTGCGCAGGCTTCGCAGCCGATGCAGTTCTCGGGGTGTGCTACGGTCATCACTTTCTTCTCGTATTCGCCTTCGTCGTCCTCGTCCTCGCCCACTGCCAGCACCAGCCGCTCGCCGTTCTCGTCAATGCCGACCAGCTGCAGTACATCGCGCCCGCACACACGAAAGCACCGGCCACAGCCGATGCACTTCTTGTCGTTGATTTCCTGAACGAAGCGCGGCGTCCAGTCGCGCCCGCTCGGTCTCAGGGTGACGGTCACGTAGCGCATGTGCTCAGCCACCAATTGCCGCCAGGCGCGATCGCATCTTGCTAAGGTTCCTGTAGGCCTCATAGACCTGCGCGGCGGCCTCCGGGATCCTTCCCCAGCCGCTCGGCAGATCCTCGGCCAGATCGTGCAGGTTCATCTTGAGGTTGGTGGCCTGCGCACTGAGCTTCTTGATGTCTTTCTTTAATGCTTCTACATCGATGGATATGCTTTGCTGTTCCATATGCTCCTTTGTGCAGGGCCTCCGAGGTTGTGCAATCCGAGTGACCGATCGCGAAATTCGCAGGGGCTTCCTCAACGGAATTTATCCACCTCAACCATATCTGGCCACGTCCGGGTACTTGTTCACCATCTCGATCCCGGCGACCACGTGTTTTTCGCCTTCAGAGGCAAGCTTTTCCATACTTTCAAAGCCGAAGCGGTGCACGTCGCGCAGGTTCCTGTTGATCACGATCAGCCGCCCGGCAATGAGCACCAGCCGTCCGAAGCCCTCGTGATGCATCTTGATCATAGGCGCCACCATGACATCGGTAGCGCGCTCGATGGCGAGCCCGACAGCGTTGTAGAACAACTCCAACCGCCATAGGGTTTCCGGATCGGGATCACCCATGACTGGTAACTCGCGGCGCTGCTCCTTTGTCAGGATATACGGCGCCAGCAGTTCAACGTCACTCTTGCCATCCCAGGAACCGTGCGCGTCCTGCGCGCGCCATTGCTTGATCAGCTCCTTCACGAACCGAGACTCCGCCGGATCGGTCGTCGCGCTCACTCCCGTGGCTATTGCTTCAGACATTTTGCGCTTCGTCGTCGAAATCAAATTGTCTCGCCTGCCCTTTCATCATGACTTTGCGTAACCACGGTGGCGGGGTCCCCTTGAGCACAGTTTGCAACCTCTCCAGGATCTCGGCGATCGTCTCCGGCTCCGCAACCTTGATCGGGTGAATCCTGTTGGCCACGACCCGCGCCGCGCCCGAACCGCCGATCGCGGCCACATACAGGATCGCGCAATCCCTGATGGCCTCGATCTTGGGAGCGAGTTTGTCCTCGTTGCCGTCCTCCTCGAGATTGCCGCCGAATTGCACGGCCTCGAGGAAATAATGATCCGTCGGTGTCACCTCATAGACAGCGATGTTTTTGGCCCAGCCGAAGTGCGCGTCCACGCGCTTCAGGTCCTGGGTGGCAAATGCGACTTTCATACGCCCTCCTCTATTAACTCCAGTCGCGCCGCTAATGAGCTGTAGCCGGCGTACGGACATCGATTTCGTGTCCGACCCGCGCCCGGGTCTCGGGCGTGTAGTCGGGGGAATTAGCCAGAAACACATTGCCAATTTTGAAAACTAGGTCGCGCGTCCCGCGGTACCCGATTGTGAGCTGGTGGGCAGCGCCGAGCCGGTCGAAAGTCGGCAACCCCATGCGCACGAACGGCAGGTCCAGCCGCTCAGCCATCTGGCGACCATGCGCATGGGTGATAAGCAGGTCGCAGCCAACAGCGCGCATTTCAAGGTCCTCGAGGTCGCCAATCACTACCTCCTCCACCGGCAGCTTTTCGAGCAATGATGAATCGGTGGTCGTAACTGCAGCGGAAATCTCGGCGCCCATCTCCGCCAACCAGGAGCCTATGCCCCACAACAGGTCCGGTTCGGCGCCAATGGCGATTTTTTTGCCGCCGAAAAAGAAGTGTCCGTCGAGCATCGCATCCACCAGCTGGCTGCGCTGGCGGCGGTACTTGCTAGGCACTGGCCGGCCGCTGAGCTGCGCCAGCAGCCCCATCAGTCGATCATTGACCTCCAGCCCGGTGAGACGATCGAACAGTTCGTAGGGCACGTCGGCTTTAGCCTGCAGCACCTCGCAGGCCGCGCGCATCTGCTCTCCGACCGCGATGGTGAGACGCGAGGCGCCGCATCCGCGGATGTCATTAAGGGTCGTTCCGCCCAGAGTCGTAGGACTGAAATCATCCGGCACGTGACCATCCAGAGAACCGGACAGGTCGGGCAGCACAATCGGATCGAACCCGAAGGACTCGACGATTTCGCGCAGTTCCTCGATGTCACCCGGCATCAGATGATTTCCAGGAAGGATATTGATCCGGTTTGCGAGCTTCGTGGCGGTCGGCTCCGCCAGCTGTTCCACAATGCGCGCCACGGTCTTGCTCCAGCCGTCCTGAAAGGCCTCTTTGTAGTCTGGCGTAGACACGTACACGATCGCGACGCTCTCCAGCTCAGGGTGACGCGCACGGATCAGCTTCAGGTATCCGTCCACGTCATCGCCCTTGGTTTCGGTCAGTCCGGTGGAACAAATGCCGATAATTTCCGGCTTGGCGCGATTGAATATATTGAGGATCGCCTGCTCGATGTTCTCCATTCCACCCATGATGGTCGTGGCCTCGCTCATGGCCGTGGTCTGCAGCGGGATCGCTTCACGGAAATGACGCACGAGCAATACCAGCCCGAAAGCGGTACACCCCTGTGAACCGTGCAGCACAGGCATGCAGTGATTGAGCCCGAGGAACGCCAGCGCGCCGCCAATCGGCTGGCTCATCTTGAGCGGGTTGACGGTACAGGACTTCCTGGAGCGTGTGACAGCTACCATATTGCTACCCAATATCCTCATAGCATTGTCGGTTGCAGGGTGCTCCGAGCCCACCGAAGCGGTCGATGACGCACACAGCACCCTTTACGTTTGCAATTCCCAGGGAGCGGGACGCCTTACTTGCTCCCAGATCGGGTTGTACAGCGCGCGGTCGATCTGCTCGACCAGCGCCACCATCCCCTCGTAGCCGGCATAAGCGTGGTGGCGTTCCTGGTTGATGTCGAGCCAGGGCATCTTGGCCTTGAGCGCCACGAACTGCGAGCGCCCACCCGACAGCATGATGTCCGCATGTGCGTCCTTGAGCATTCTGTACATCTCGCGCGGGGTCATATCCTCGATCATGTGCGCATCCTCGCCCATCAGTTCCTTAATGCGTTCTTTGTCCTCCTTCGAGGACTTCTTGACGCTGGTGCCGACAATCACCATACCGACTTCCTGCAGTGCCGCCACCACCGACCATGATTTCACCCCGCCAGTGATCAGAAGCACGCGCTTTCCGGAGAGGCGTTCCTGGTAGGATTGCAGACGCCCCCAGACATGCGCTTCCTCGCGCCGGATCAAAACCTCGGTACGTTCAAGCAACTCCTCGGGAGCACCGCGTTGCACCAGCAGGCGCGCAATCTGCCGCAGGCTGTCGCTCATGTCGGACACCCCGTAGAACGATCCCTCGAAGAACGGAATCTCGTACCGCTCCTCCATCTTGCGCGCGATGTTGATCATCGCCTTGGAGCAGACCATCATCGCCGCGCGCGCCCGGTGTGACGAGGCAACCTCGTGATACTTGGCATCTCCGCTTAAGCAAGCGAGGATACGGATACCTAGCTCATCAAGCAGCGGCTTCACCTTCCACAGTTCTCCGACCAGGTTGTATTCGCCGATGATATTGATGTCGTAGGGGGTGGTGATTTTCGGTTCTTCGGTGCCAATTACATAATCGAGCAGTGCTTCGCCACCGAGCTTGTTGCCGAGGTTCTTGGCGCCGACGAACCCAGGCGTGTTGACCGGGATCACTGGCTTACCAAACTTGGTGGCCGCGGCCTTGCACACCGCCTCTACGTCATCGCCGATCAGGGCGGTGACGCAGGTCTGGTAGACGAACACCGCCGGCGGATTGTATTTTTCGATCACTTCTCGGATCGATCGGAATAGGCGCTTTTCGCCACCGTACACCACATCCATTTCGGTGATGTCCGTGGTGAATCCGGTGCGGTACAGATGCGAGCCGGATGATGCCGCATGCCGGTTATCCCAGGAATTGCCCTCGCAGCCGATCGGGCCATGCACCAGGTGTGCCACGTCGGTGATCGGCTGTAATGCGATCTTGGCGCCGTCGAACGCGCATCCGCCGGCCGCCGCCCCGGGCTGCAACCGCTTGGCGCAGCCATCCTTGCGCTCCTTCTCCGACTTGCCCCGGTTCTTGTCGCACCCGGGTTCGCTGAAGATTTCCTGGACCTTGTTCGACAACGTGCTCATGGATCGCCTCGCGGTTACGCGCTCAGAACCCCACCCAGACGTCGTCGCCACCAGGCACATAGCGGCAAGCCAGCCGCCAGTATGGCGACCGCGTCACCCATGTCCGCGCCCGGTACTGGGCGGCCGTCAGCTTTCCGGCGCGCCGAAGTGTCTCGCGCTCATTGCGGTCCAGACACACCACGGACTTGCGCGTCGGGCGCACGGCCGCAACCTTGACCGCGCAACTTGTGCACCTTCCGCAGCCCCGCCGCCGGCGACGGCAGCGCAACGGCGCTCCGTGACGTCGCGCCAAGCTCAGCAACGTGCTCCGATTGTGCCCCGCAATGCTCACAGTAATCGCCCTTGGCAGCGACATCGTTAGAAAAGTGACAGTTCCCATACCCAATTCTCCTCGGCCAACGATGTTCTTCGCCTGCCAGCTGCGCTCAACGAATTATGTCGTAGCTATAATCGTTCTTCGCCGCAACCATGGAATTCTTATCCATCTCGTCGAAGATCTTGTCCAGAATCGTAACCAGCACGTTCATCGCGCCCTGATAACCCCAAACCGGGTACCGGTGCTTGTGGTGCCGGTCGAAGATCGGGAAGCCAATACGAATCAGCGGGGTACCAGTATCACGCTCCAGATATTTGCCATAGGTATTGCCGATCAGGAAATCCACGGGCTCGGTGAACAGCAGTGAGCGCATGTGCCACAGGTCCTTCCCGGCATACACGTGGCAGCCTTTGCCGAACGGCGAGCCGTCGAGCAGCGCCTGCGCCTTAGTCCCCCAATCGTTGTTACCATTGGTCGAAAGGATGTGCACGGGCTCGGCTCCCAACTCCAGCAGGAACGCAGTCAGGCCGAGGGTCAGGTCCGGATCACCGTACAGGGCGAACTTCTTGCCGTGAATGTGCGCAGTGGAGTCGGCAATCGCGTCCACCAACCGGCCGCGTTCCTTCTCCAGATCCGCCGGCACCGGCCTGCCGCTGAGACGCGCGACCTCCATGAGAAACCTGTCGGTGGCGGCTACGCCCACCGGGTGATTGAAAGCCACGACTTCCTGGCCAATCTCGGCGCAGTAGGCAAGGCTCTTTTCGGTGCAGAACTCCTGCATCGAGATGGTGGCCCTGGAGTTCAGCGCGGCCCTGGCATCTTCGAGCGTCGTGCCGCCGTCATACATACGGAACTGGCCGTCGGTGGGGGTATCCCAGACATCGCTGTTATCAGCAAGGATGGTGGCATCGACGCCCATGATACCGAACAGGCGCTTGATTTCGCGCAGGTTGCCGACAGTGTAGCCATCGAAGCCCCCGATGAAGTTGACCTTGCCGTTCGGGATGCGTTCCTTGCCTTCCCAAAAATGCTCAAGAATGCCCTTTAGGCCATTGTCGTATCCAGTGATATGGCTGCCGACGAACGCTGGCGTGTGGGCGTAGGGCACGTCGAACCCCGCCGGCACACTGCCCTTCTCCTTGGCGTTCTGGATGAAGCCGTTCAGGTCGTCACCGATGACTTCGGCCATGCAAGTGGTCGACACTGCGATCATTTTCGGCTTGTACAGGCTGTAGGCGTTGGCAAGGCCGTCGATCATGTTGTTGAGTCCGCCGAATACCGCCGCGTCTTCGGTCATGGACGAGGACACACACGAAGTCGGCTCCTTGAAGTGGCGGCTGAAGTGACTGCGGTAGTACGCAACGCAGCCCTGCGAACCGTGAACGAATGGCAGCGTGCCCTCGAATCCGACCGCAACGAACACCGCGCCAAGCGGCTGGCACGCCTTGGCTGGGTTCACCACCAGTGCCTCCCGCGCGAAGTTCTTCGTGCGGTATTCCCAGGACTTGGTGTAGTCGCGCATCTCTTCGACCTTTTCGTCCGGAAGCGGGAACTCGAAGTTCTTCTTCTTGTTCTCAAACATGTCGGTGTATTCCGGACCGCGGAACAGGTTGAAGTGGTCGAGGACGTTGTCGGAATTCTGGCTCATGTTGCCGCTCCTGATGCCTGCTTCGTTGGGTGCGCTCTGCGCACCGTTTGTCGGTGGTACGTGTGGCGCATCCTGCACGTTTACTTCCATGGGGCCTTAGTCATACCCCACACCGGGTTGTTGATCGCCATGTCCATGTCGCGGGCGAAGATCGCGAAGCCGTCGTAGCCGTGGTACGGGCCGGAGTAGTCCCAGGAGTGCATCTGGCGGAACGGCACGCCCATCTTCTGGAACACGTATTTCTCCTTGATGCCGGCGCCAACCAGGTCAGGCTGAATCCGTTCCACGAACTTCTCGAACTCGTGGCCGGTGACGTCGTCGTAGATCAGCGTGCCGTCTTTCACGTAGTGCGTGGTGCGCTGGTAATCGTCGTTGTGGCCGAACTCGTAGCCGGTGCCGACGATTTCCATGCCCAGATCCTCATAGGCGCCGATCACGTGGCGCGGGCGCAGCCCGCCTACGTACAGCATTACCGTCCTGCCCCGGAGGCGCGGCTTGTACTTGGCGATCACCGCATCGACGATCGCGCGATACTTGGCGATGACGCGCTCGGCGCCTTCCTTGATCTTGTCGTCGAAGTGGCTGGCGATATCGCGCAGACTCTCCTCGATCTTGGTCGGCCCAAAAAAGTTGTATTCCACCCAGGGAATCCCGTACTTCTCTTCCATGTGGCGCGAGATGTAGTTCATCGAGCGGTAGCAGTGCAGCACGTTGAGCTTGGCCTTGGGGCTGTTCTCGAGCTCGGCGATCGAACCATCGCCGGACCACTGCGCTATCACGCGCAGACCCATCTCCTCGAGCAGGATGCGCGACGCCCAGGCGTCGCCGCCGATGTTGTAGTCGCCGATGATGGCGACGTCATACGGCGTGCTCTGGAAATCCTTGTGCTTGTCCCCGGCTTTGTCGAACACCCAGTCGCGGATCGAGTCATTGGCGATATGGTGTCCGAGCGACTGCGAAACGCCGCGGAAACCCTCGCAGCGCACCGGCACGATGGTCTTGCCGTTGTGTTCCTTGGACTTGGCCTTGGACACCGCCTCGATGTCGTCGCCGATCAGGCCGATCGGGCACTCCGACTGGATCGAGATACCCTTGTTGAGCGGGAACAGAACTTCGATCTCGTCGATGATCTTGGCGAGCTTCTTGTCGCCGCCGAACACGATGTCCTTCTCCTGGAAGTCGGAGGTGAACTGCATGGTCACGAACGTATCGATGCCGGTGGTGCCGATGTAGTAGTTGCGGCGCGCGGCCCACGAGTACTGGCCACAGCCGACCGGGCCGTGGCTGATATGGATCATGTCCTTGATCGGCCCCCACACCACGCCCTTGGAACCAGCGTAGGCGCAGCCGCGGATGGTCATCACGCCCGGCACGGACTTGATGTTGGACTTGACGCCGCAATCCGGCTTGCCTTCCTCGAAGAGGTTGAGGTGCTTGGCGCGCTTCTTGACGGTCTTTTCCGGATAGACCTTCAGGACCTCGTCGATGAGTTCTTTGTTGCGTACCTTGGTTTGTTCGACCGTCAGGCTCATGCGCCCTCCAAATTGTTCGTGTGTGGCGGGCGCTCTGCGCACCCTATCGACTACCGGACTCCGCCCATGGCCACGGCCATGGGCGGAGTCCGTCCTTACCGTTACGCCGCCGTGGCCGCCAGCTCTGCCGCGGTCTTGCCGACGATCGATTCGTCCACCGCCTTCATGATGCCGTGGTCCATCAGCAGCTCTTCCAGCTCATCCATGGTGATGGGCGTTGGGATCGTGCCCTTGCCGGCGTTCGCATGAATCTTGGTCGCCAGCTGCCGGTACTCCTCGGCCTGCTTGGACTCGGGCGCGAACTCCAGGACCGTCATGCGCCGCAGCTCGGCGTGCTGCACGACGTTGTCGCGCGGCACGAAGTGGATTAGCGTGGTGTTCAGTTTCTTCGCCAGCGATTCGGCCAGCTCGAGCTCCTTGTCGGTCTGGCGCTCGTTGCACACCAGCCCGCCCAAGCGCACGCCACCGGAGTTGGCGTACTTGAGAATGCCCTTGGCGATGTTATTGGCCGCGTACATGGCCATCATCTCGCCGGACATGACGATGTAGATTTCCTGCGCCTTGTTCTCGCGAATCGGCATGGCGAAGCCGCCGCACACCACATCACCGAGCACGTCGTAGGACACGTAGTCGATGCCTTCGTAGGCGCCGTTCTCTTCCAGGAAGTTGATCGAGGTGATCACGCCGCGGCCCGCGCAGCCCACGCCCGGCTCCGGTCCGCCGGACTCCACGCAACGGATGTTTTTGAAGCCAGTCTTCATCACCATTTCGATTTCCAGATCCTCGACGCTTCCCGCTTCGGCGGCCAGGCTCAGGATCGTGTCCTGCGCCTTGGCGTGCAGGATCAGGCGCGTGGAGTCGGCCTTTGGATCGCAGCCAACAATGAGAATCTTCTGCCCCAGTTCAGCCAATGCCGCCAGGGTGTTCTGGGATGTGGTGGACTTGCCGATACCGCCCTTGCCGTAGAAAGCAATCTGTCGCAAACCTTTGGTCATGTGGTTCTCCTTCAATTTGTCATAAGAATTCGTTTCCAGCCTCGCGGCTGCCTCACAGTCACTGCGCCGGCGTACCAAAAAGGTTTGCAACACTTTCTAGGTCTTCGTATCGGCTACAAAACCGGCCTTAACGCGACTGCGTACTGGGCATAGAGCAAGTCGCGTGCCACTGTTCGAAAAGCGTGTTTTCCTGCGGAAATAAACGGATTGGCACGTGTGTCGCAACAACGCCTGCATGTTACGAATCAGACATTTCTCCGGGGCGCTGTCGCAAACAGGACAAGCGCGCGCCGGCGCCGGTCAGGCGCGCGCGACTGGAATTGCCGGGCTTTTTCACGGTTTCGGTCGGCAGAGGCGGGCGGAACAAAAATTGCTGGAAGGTCTTTGAGACTAACCCAGTGCGGAGGAACCATGCAGATCGGTGTCGAGACATCCAAGGCGGTCGAAAACAAGCGCGTGTTCGTCGTGGACAGCGACGAGATCACCCGCGCAGCCTTGCAGTTCATGCTGCAAGACGAGAACGAGACCCACGAATTCGCCGATCTCGAAGCGGCGCTGCACAAGGCCGAAGACTGGCAACCGGACCTGCTGATCCTGAATGCCGCGCTGGTGCTGGCCTCCGCCCCGGACCTGATCGCGAGCCTCAAGGCGCGCATCGCCGGCCTCAAGGTGCTGGTCGCCAGCGAGGCCGGCACCACCGACGCCCGCACCCTGCGCCAGGCCGGCGCCGACGGCGTGCTGCACAAACCGCTGACCATCGAGAAGGCGCGCATGGCGGTGGACGTGGCGCTCGGCCGCCGGCGCGCCACCATCGCCATCCAGCCGGTGTGACGGACATGGCCAGAATCCTGTCCTACGAGAAACCCGGCTGCACCGGCAACCTGCGCCAGAAGCACCTGCTCGAAGACGCGGGCCACACCGTGCTCGCGCGCAACCTGTTCGCTGAAGCGTGGACCAACGAACGCCTGCGCGGCTTTTTCGGCGCGCGCCCGGTGGCCGAGTGGTTCAACCGCAACGCCCCAAGGTAAAATCCGGCGAAGTGGTGCCGGATGCGCTCGATGCCGAGAGGGCCATGAAGCTGTTGCTTGCTGAACCCCTGCTCATCCGCCGGCCGCTGTTGGAGGCCAACGGCTGGCGCGAATTCGGCTTTGACCAGTCACGGTTTCATGCATGGCTCGGGCTCGGCAGCGCGGCAGCGACGCCAGCGCTCGAAGAATGCGTGCGCTTGCAGCCCTGCCCGGCACCGGGCAAGCCCTGAATCCGCCATCATCCTTTCCCCACACGCGCAGGACTAAACCGGCTTCGCCATGGACAACGAACAGCAACCGCGCGCCGGCGGCGAACCCCGGCTTGTCGTCGCCAACCCGCACTACCGGCTGATCGGCGTCGAAGACGCGATCCATCGCCTAGTCGATCGCTGCTGCGCGCTGATAGACGCGCTGCCCGAGGCACGCACCATCCGCGCCTTCCATGCAGCCGACCTGTCCTAGCGAAGAAACACCTGCTCATGTTCCTGTCCGGCTGGCTCGGCGGCGCGCCGCCGGTTTCGTTCTGATTTCAGCAGGCCAGGAGCCAGAGTTCTGGAAAGGCTTGATCAGCGACGCCACCGGTTGCCGCTTCTCACACGCGGCGCACAACGGCGGGTGCTCATCCATCCAGAACACCGTACGTGTCTTCCGGTCCCACAGTGAAATCTCTTGCGTGATTTCCGTCCCGCATGTGCAGAATATTCTGACTGCCATACCTTTACCTCCGTGAAATCAAATTGCCGTCGCCAGCGGCGCTATGCTCTCCCGCCCGGCCCGTACCAGGAACTCGGACAGCGACATGTCGATGCGCTGGATGTTCTGATCGGCCAGGAACCGGGCTTCATTGCGCGTGAGCGCTCCTTCGAGCAGCGCCCAGTGCTGGTCTGAGGAACGCTTCATGATCTGGCGCGCGAACATCCGGTCGAGCTGGGTGGCGAAACGGCAACCCAGAAACAGGAAGTGCCGGTCGCGCCGCCGCTCCTGCACCAGCACCGGGATCGGCGTCTGGATGTCGATCTCGGTCAGGACTTCGACGAAGTCGGTATCCGACACCAGGAAGTTCGCGGCCGGCGCAATAGAGCCGAGCGGCTGGTACAGCAGCGTCGCCCAGGCGCGCGCCTGCGCTTCCTCGACGCGCGCGCCGTTACTGTCGAAATACTGCACCCAGGCGCCGAAATGCTCCGACTGGCTCACGCCCTGCACCGCGCCCCAGGCGGCGCGCGACGCGAACGCCTTCATCAACAGGTCGTCGTACCAAGTGGAGACGATTACCGGCAAGTACGGCAGCGCCGCGAAATAGCGGTGCAGATCGCCGGGCGAAACGTCGGCCGCGAACGCCTCGGTCATCGCCTTGACCACGGTCTTGCGGTGCTTGAAGTTCTCGATGAACTGGGCCGCGGCAGTGAGGTTGTTGCGGATCTTGTGCGGCACGCTCGCCTTGGCGATCAGCCGCAGCACCAGGCGCGCCGGCGAACCGGGCAGCTCTTCGCTGCCCGGTGTTGCCGACAGCACTCCGGGGCCCAGATACGGAATGACCGCGCCCCGGGCGAGACCGGCAAACACATCGTCGATCGCGGCCATCACGACAACCCCGTTTGCAGCGCCGACAGGCGAAACAACCCGCGCCCGCCGGACAGTGCCTGGTAGGCGCTCGCGGCCTCGTTGCTCAAGCGGTTGAACCAGTCCTGGGCGCTCAAGGTCGCCAGTCGCGCGCTGATCTCGCGCACCGTGCCGTCCGGCGAGAACGGCACGTGAATCATGATGTCCGCACTTTCCATGACTGCCTCCTGACGATTAGAGATAAATGGCCACGCCGGCGCCGAGGTTGATCGAGGCGTCCTTCGCGGTCCGGACGATGAATGCCACCCGGTCTTCGGTCAGGTGCGCACGCAGCGGCAATGCCAGCACCCGGTCGGCAACTTTCTCGGTCACGAACAGCGACCCGGCGCCGCGATAGGCCGGTTGCCGATGCAGCGGCTGGCACCAAGCCGCCGCTTCGATACCGGCGGTGTGCAGGTCGTCGACGATGGCATCGCGGCTGGAGCGCGTGAAGCGCGTGCCGAGGTGCACGAGATAGAGAGTCCAGTGCACCTCGTCGACCTCCGGGGCGACATACGGATCCTTGATGCCCTCGAATGATTTGACGTATTCGTAGTAGTACTGCTCCACGAGCTTGCGGCGTGCGAGGATGTCCTTCAGGCGCGCAAGCTGCGTCAGCCCCAAGGCGGCGGTAAGATCGCTGATGCCGGCCTGGAACGGCACCGTGGTGCCGGCCACCACCGAGAACCGCTCGTCGATGCGCCGGGCGCGGCTGCTGCGCAGGCGCGCGGCGATGTCGGCGTCATCGGTAACCACCATGCCGCCCTCACCGCAGACCAGCGCGCCCGGCTGCGAGAAATCGAAAATCGCACAATCCCCGAAACTGCCGACCGGCTTGCCCTGGTAGCGTGAACCAAAGGCCTCGGTTGAGTCCTCGATCAGCAACAGGCCGCGTTGCGAGGCGAGTTCGCGCAACTGTCCCCAGGCCGCCGGGTGGCCGTTGACGTTGCCCGCAACAATCGCCCGGGTGGCCGGACCGATGCGGGCCGCGGCCTTGTCGGGGGCAAGGGTACCCGACCAGTAATCGATGTCGGCGAACACCGGCGCGGCGCCGGCAAGCTTCACGGCATAGGCGATCTGATGCCAGGAATACGGCGACACCACGACTTCCTGCCCGGCACCGATGCGATAGGCCTGGAGCGTCAACCATAGCCCGAGCGTGCCGCTCGCGACCGCCACCGCATGCCGGCGCCCGAGACTCGCGGCGAACGCCTGCTCGAACTCCTCCACCACCGGTCCCTGGCTCAGGCGCGGCGAGCGCAGCACCGCGCCGATGGCGTCGAGCTCGGCCGCCGAGATGTCCGGATCGGACAGGAGGATGTCAAACGTCTTCTTCATCGGCCCGGCCTCCGCGCAGCCAGCACAATGCCGGTCGCGCGCCCGGGGTCGGCGGTGATGCGCCAGCAGTGATTGCTGCGATCCACCAGGTGCAGGTCGAAACCCGGGTAGCGTCGGTACGGCACCTCGTGATCCACGTCCGAGGCCGCACAGCGCGTGACCGTCAGCCCCGGAAAGCGCCTGCGAAATTCGTCCGTGAACGCCGCGCTCGCCGCGCCGCCGGCCAGCAGCGTTTCGATTTCGGCAAAATCCGTGTCGGTGATGGCCATGATCATTCGCTCAGGCGGCGCGCCTCGACCGTGATCGGCAGCGTGGTGTCGGCGGCCAGCGCCGGCAGTTCCAGCCGCCAGCCGTTGGCGAGCGTCACCACCCCGCCCCACAGCTGCGGATGGTCCATGGCCACGATCGGCTCTTCCAGGTCCTTCTTGGGGACATAGGCGGACAACAAGCCTTCGCGGTCTCTGCGGATCATTACCTTCATGCAAATCCCCTTGTCGATGGATGTTCGGCCAGTCATGCCGCCGCGGACTGGCCGCGCACGACTTCCGGCAGCAGATCGAGCACGCGCTCGATCTCGGCGCCGGTCGTATATCGACTGAGCGAGAAGCGCACGCTGGCCAGCGCCCCGCGCGCTTCGAGGCCCATGGCGGTCAACACGTGCGACGGCGAGCTCGAACCGGCGGTACAGGCCGCACCGAACGCCACGCTCACGCCGGCGCTGTCCAGGCGCGCGGCCAGCGCCTCGCCCACCAGATCGCCGAAGCGAATGTTGCTGGTGTTCGCGACACGCGCGGCATCGCCGCCGTTCACGCTCGCGAACGGCAGGCGCTCGCGCACGCCCTGCTCCAGCCGATCACACAGCGCCGACATCGCGGCCATGTCGTTCTCCAGTGTCTCGGCCGCGAGGGTCGCAGCGATCCCCAGGCCGGCGATGGCAGGAACGTTTTCGGTGCCGCCGCGCCGCGCGCGTTCCTGGTGGCCGAACAGCAACGGCGGCAGCTTCAGGCCCTTGCGCACAAACAGCGCGCCCACACCCTTTGGGGCATGCAGCTTGTGACCGGAGAGCGACAGCAAATCGGCCGGCAGTTGCCGCAGGTCCACCGGGAGCTTGCCGACCGCCTGCACGGCATCGAGATGCAGCAGCACGTTGCTTGCGCGGGCGATGCGTGCCGCCTGCTCGACCGGGAACAGCACCCCGGTTTCGTTGTTGGCCCACAAGAGTGAGATCAACGCCGTGTCCGGCGCGATCACCGCCTCGATGGCGGCCGGGTCCAGCCGGCCCAGGGCATCGACCGGCAACAACGTGACCCGCACGCCGTGCGATTCCAGATGGCACAACAGATGGAGCGTGGACGGATGCTCGACCGCGCTGGTGACCACGTGCTGGCGCTGCGGATCGCGTGCCAGCGCCCCGAGAATCGCCAGGTGGTTGCTCTCGGTGCCACCACTGGTAAAGACAATCTCAGCCGGTTGCGCGCCGAGCAACTCGGCGATCTGGGCACGCGCCTCGTTCACCAGCCGGCGCGTGCGTTCGCCGGCGGCATGCTTGCTAGACGGGTTGGCGTACTCGTCGCGCAGGCAGGCGAGCACTGCGTCCAGACACTCGGGCGCAACCCGGGTGGTGGCATTGTTGTCGAGATAGATCGTCCCGTTCATTTCCAGAACACCCGCCTCTGATCACGATTCAGATCGCCCAGCAGTGCCGCGAGCGTCGCATACTCCGCGTAGCACTCCCAATCATTCTGCCGGTGATCCCGGCGATACAACCTCCAGGTCAGAACGCCCGGCGAATACTCGATGCGCGCAATGTCGATGGTCCCGCCGTTTTCGTCAATGTTGCGCGAGCAACAGGGGCTCTCGATTCGGTAACCGCGCTCCGCCGGTCGCACCGCCGGCGTGACGTAGCGGTAACGCTCGCGGTTTGCCAGCGCGCGTTCGATGCGTTTTCGGTCGACATCGTTCGGGTGCGGACACTCGCCCGGGTCGGTCGCGACGCAACGCGCTTCGTCATTCATCGCCGCCTTCCGGAGTAATTTCCTCTTCCAGGCATCCCACCACGTGTCGCACCCCGGCGAACTCCACCATGTACACCGGCGTGTTCGATTCCACGTGCATGCCGGTCTGCACGATCTCACCGGACGCACCGGCCGGCACCAGCAGGGCGTCCGGATCGTGCTCGGGATGGCTGCCGTCGTTGTACAGATCGACGCCGGCGCGCACCCGCTGGCCCCATTGGTATTTTGGTTCGCGCGCGTCGGTCATGCCGGGCTCTCCGGCTTTGCTTGTGCCGGCTCAATTGGTTCCAGCTCGCGGCTCTTCATGCCGACCCGGTAACCGTGCGCCACGAAATCCACGCCGTAAATGTAAAACTGCTGCAGGAAGGTGCCGATGCTGGTGACATAACCTTCGTCGCCTTTCTTGACGAGAATCTCGCCGATGTCGCGGCCAGGAAAAGTGCCATCGTTGCGGATGGTGCGGCGCGCGCGCACTCGCTGTCCGTATTCAAAGCGCGGTGGCCCATTGAGTTCGATAACGTCGCTGTCGCGGCTGATATCGCCCATGGCGTCAACTCTCGCGGGGCCCGGCGAGGCCGGCCGCACGCTCACGGCAACGCTCGCGCACCATCGGATCGGCGTCGGCTCGCAGCGCGTCGAGCAGGCCCGCGTCGAGCCGCCCGGCCAGTTCGTAACGCACGCGCCAATCGGGGTCGCCCAACAGCCACTCGAGTTGTGCCGGCTGGAGGCGCCGCACCACTTCGAGGCGGACCCGCGCATCCTGGTCCCGGGTCATCGCCAACAGCGATTCGCTGGTGATGCGTTCGGCCACCACCCGCCGCACCTCGGCATCGGCATCGCGCATCATCAATGCCAGCATGTTGGCAGAGATCCGGCGCACCACCACTTGCCGCACGTAATAGTCCGGGTCGGTCATCATCGGAACCAGGTCCGCGCCGCGCAGCCGGTGAGCCACGCGGATGCGCACCTCGCGGTCTGGATCCGAGCGCAGGCACAGGAGGTAACGGCACGGCAGGCGTGCGGCCGCGCTCCAGCGCACCGAGGCGTCCGGATCGGAAAGCAGCGGCGGCAACAGGAAAATGCTCGCGTGTTTTGCGGAAATCGCGCGGGTCTCAAAATATGGATGATCGAGATACACGGCGGCCAACGCCGGGTTCCAGGCAAAGAACCGGTCGATGCGCCGCGCGTAACGGTCGTGCACGCAGGCGCGTTTGGGTTCGCAGCCGCCGCTGGCGGCGAGTGGTGCATGCGCGCAGTTCGCGCAGCGCAGCTCATTGCCCAGCCAGTCGCGAGTCTCTTCGATGTCAGTCGTCATCATCCTCCCCCATGCGGTCCAGAACACCGAGCAATACCCGGGCACCGAGCCGGTCGGCCGGATCGAGTTCCAGCAGCTTGCCGAGCGCGGCGCGACCCTCTGTGAGGTTGCCGAGCC
The DNA here is from genome assembly GCA_021802595.1 of Pseudomonadota bacterium. The sequence continues at coordinate 10,397 of JAJZRT010000001.1, read as the reverse complement.
GCATGTTGAGGTAACCGTAACCCTTGAGCGTGAACAGAAAGAAGCGTGGCAGCAGCGCCGCGTAATTCTCGAAGTCCGCGTCGCCGCGCTGCACCTGGCGCCAGTCGGAATTCAACCCGTTGTCCTGCGCGGCCTTGACGAGGCACTCACAGGCGATCGCCAGTGCCTCGTGCAGACGACCTTTATATAAGTAAAACCGGTACAGCCCGATCAGTACCGCCGCATGCCCGGGCGCCGCGGCCGCCGCATCCAGCAGGTAACGCTCGGCGACGGGGTCGTCGTGATACGCCAGCCCGGCGAGACGCAATCCGCGTTCCGCCGCCGGCGGCAGGCAACCCACGAGCACGGCTGCGGCCAGCAGCACCGCTTCCGGCGTCACCGGCCGTTCCCGGGTTCCTGTTGCCGGTGTCATGGCGGCGCCTGTTCAGTGCTTACGCCCGATACTGGCGGGGTCGAACGTCGCCACCGCCGGCACCTTGCCGGAGCTGCTGCACGCGCACGCTGCCGCGTTCGGATTGATGAAGGTCAGCCCGCTGCTCATCGGGGTGTCCGCGAAATCGATGGTGACGCCATTCAGCAGCAGGCAGCTCTCGGCCGGCAGGAACAGCTTGAGGCCGTTGACCTCCAGCACACTGTCGCCGGCGCGTGGCACCGCCTCGACGCTGAACTCGGCGGCCAAGCCGGAGCAACCGCCGGTGGTCATCGCCAGGCGGAACCCGTCCTGGCCGCTGCCATTGAAGCGGATCATGCGACGGATGAATTTCTCGGCGGCCTGGGTGATCGTGACGTTCATGACATCCTCCTCAGGCGCGCGTTTCGTATCGCGGGAAGCCGGTGTCGATGATGCAGGTATTCTCAACCGGGCAGACTGCGACACACTGCGGGTCATCGAAGTAGCCGATGCACTCGGTGCATTTCTCCGGCTTGATGATGAAGGTCCCGTCCTTTTCGCGGATCGCGTTGTTCGGGCACTCGGGTTCGCAGGCCGCGCACGCGGTGCATTGGGAATTGACGATCTTGTAAGCCATAGCTGACTCCAGTCTTGAGTTTTGAGTGTTAAGTGTTTATTTCCATATCCCCGTTTCGAGTATCTTGTTGCTACGCTGAGTCTTTAACTCACAACTCAACACCCAAAACTGCCGTTCAGGCCGCCACGTACGCGCCCTGGCGGATGTCGGCGTCGCCGCGCGCGGCGTGCTCGATCTCGCCGCGCTTCACCTTGCCCAGGTAGTCCTTGAACCAGGTGATCGCCGACTGCTCGATGAACTCGTGGGCGTACTGGTCCACCGGCTCGATGCCGGCCTGGGTCAGCTCACCGCGCGGACAGCCGCCGATCTTGGCGACGAACACCGCGTGGCAGTCGTTGATGGCGCGAATGACGGTCGGCAGCGCATCTTCCTCGCCATAACCGCCCTGGCAGTAGAGATCGACGCGCCGGTGGCCGACGAACTTGGCACCAGCGGTGCTGAGCTCGTAGACCTGGAATTCCTTGGCGTGACCGAAGTGCTCGTTGATCCGACCGGAACCTTTGGTCGCGACCGCGATCAGCATGCGGATGTCGCTGTCCTCGCCGGCCAGCGCTGACAGCTCTCCGGCCGTGGCGGTGACCTTCTCCTGGCGCTCGTGCTCGACCTTCTCCTGATAGGCCCGGCGCGTGGCGGCGTCGTAGTTCACATCCATCTCCATGATCTTATCGGTCGTGAATTCGGCGGAGCGATCCTCGCCCAGCAGTCCCACGGCATCGGCGCGGCACTGGCGGCAGTGGCGCATCATGTTCATCTCACCCTCGCAGCTGTCCTGCAGGACCTTGAGTTCCTGCGCGCTCGGACCGCGCTGGCCATTGAGCCCGAACACCGTGCCGTGCTCGGGCGCGGAGATGAGCGGCATGATGTTGTGCAGGAAGGCGCCGCGCGACTTCACCGCCTTGTTGACTTCCACCAGATGCCGGTCGTTGATGCCCGGAATCATCACCGAGTTGACCTTGCACAGGATGCCACGCTCGGTGAGCATCTCCAGGCCCTGCAACTGGCGCTCGGTGAGAATCCTGGCCGCTTCCTTGCCCTTGATGCGCTTGTGGTTCCAGAAGATCCACGGATAGATCCCGGCGCCGACCTCCGGGTCGATCATGTTGATCGTGATGGTGACGTGATCGACGTTGAATGACTTGATGGTGTCGACGTGATCGGGCAGCGCCAGGCCATTGGTGGACAGGCACAGCTTGATGTCGGGCGCGGCCTTGTAAATCAGATCGAAGGTCTTAAAGGTCTTTTCCGGATTGGCGAGCGGATCGCCGGGCCCGGCGATGCCGAGCACCGTCATCTGCGGAATGGCGCTGGCCACTGCCAGCACTTTCTTCGCCGCCTGCTCGGGGGTGAGCTTCTCGCTCACCACGCCGGGGCGCGACTCGTTTGCGCAGTCGTACTTGCGGTTGCAGTAGTTGCACTGGATGTTGCAGGCCGGCGCCACCGCCACGTGCATGCGCGCGTAATGGTGATGCGCCTCCTCGCTGTAGCACGGGTGGTTCTTGACCTTCTCCCAGATCTCCGGGGCCAGGTCGCCCTGGCCGGCCGCCGAGCCGCAGCTCGCCTTGCCGCTGCCTCCGTGGATACCGCAGCCCTTGTGTTCGGCCATCTGCTGCATGACCTGATCGAGTGGTTTCGTTTCCTGCGCCGCGCCCATGCCGGTATCGATTGTCTGTCCCATTTGTGTCTCCGCTCTTGGTAGCCGAAGAGGCGCCTGTGCATGACATGCGCCCCCTGCTCGCGATACGCCTGAGGGTCACAGAGCAATCGGCATGCCATACACGGATATGCTGAAAAATCCGGGAAATCGCCCTTGTCGCGCTGAAGACTTCTGTCGTGATACCGACACGACCGCGAAACGTGTAGCGCTTTGTCGCGTTCGCAACAAAGCGCGGAGGCGCTAGAGACGCTTGATGGAGACGTTGTACTTCTTGAGGGCGTAGCCGATCTGACGGGGTGTGAGATTGAGCAGGCGCGCGGCCTTGGCCTGGACCCAGCCGCATTGCTCCATCGCCCAGACGAGACGCGCGCGCTCCGACTGCGGCGGTTCGGCGCTGTCCGCCGCCGGTGTCGATGGGCCGGGCATGGCATTCGTCGCGAGCGGGATGGTGCGGGTGGTGCCGTGGTCGTGCAGCGCCATCGACAGGCACTTGCCCTGCTGGCAGGGCAAGTCGAGCTCGCGCACCACTTCGCCGTGCGTCATGGTGGCCGTGCGCTCGATGCAGTTTTCCAGCTCACGCACGTTGCCGGGCCAGTTGCAGTCGAGCATGATCCGCATGGCCTCGGGCGCGACGGTCAGCTTTCGCTGGTTGCCTTCGTTGAACTTTTCCAGGAAATGCTCGACCAGCAACGGAATGTCGTCGCGCCGTTCGCGCAGGGCCGGCAGCGCAATCGTGACCACGTTGATGCGGTAATAGAGATCCTCGCGGAACGTGCCGCGCGAGACGGCTTCTTCCAGGTTTCGGTTGGTGGCGAAGATCAGGCGCACGTCCACCCGGATCAATTTGTTGCCGCCCACCCGCTCGAATTCCCGCTCCTGCAACACCCGCAACAGCTTGGTCTGGAACGACGGCGAAATCTCGCCGATCTCGTCCAGGAACAGCGTGCCGCCGTTGGCCAGCTCGAAGCGACCCTTGCGTTCCTGGGTCGCGCCCGTGAACGCACCTTTCTCGTGTCCGAAAAGTTCCGATTCGAGCAGGGTTTCGGTCAGCGCCGCGCAGTTGACGCGCACGAACGGAGCATCGCGGCGCGGGCTCTGGCTGTGAATGGCGCGCGCGATCACTTCCTTGCCGGTTCCGGATTCACCGCGCAGGAGCACGGTGGCGCGCCCAAGCGCCGCCTGGTGGACCTCGGCGAACACCTGTTGCATACGTCTACTGTGGCCGATGACGTCCTTGATGGTGTGCGTGACCCGGGCCTCGCCCTGCAGGGCCTTTTGCAGCCGGTGGCTCTCGTGCATCATCCGCTCGTGCTCGGCCACCACGCTGCGGTGCAGCTTCACGGTCTGGCCGATCAGATTGGCGACCATCTTCAGGATCTGCACGTCGCGCTCGAATTTGCCCAGACGTTGTCCGGACTCGCGTTCGCGATCGACACTCAAGACGCCGAGAACCTCGCGCCCGACCTTAATCGGGACACCCAAGAAGGCGATCACCGCCCCGGCGCTGAGATCGCGCGAGCGGGTCCGGTTGAGAAACAGCGGTTCCCTGGAAACATCCGGCACCACGATCGGGACACCGGAGGTGAGAATACGGCCGACCACGCCCTCCCCGGCCTGGTACTGACCGCGTCGAACCTCCTCCACGGTCAACCCGCATGCACCGGCAGTGTGCAATTCGCCGGACTCCTGCACCAAACTGACCATGCCACGGCGCATTCGGAAATGCGTCGATAGCACCCCCAGCACCTCCCTTAGGGTCTTGTTGAGATCCAGGGACGAGTTGAGGATCTTGCTGATTTCGTAGATCGCAATCAGCTCCGAGCCGTTTTCTGGTTCCACTGCTTTACCCATAGCCGCTTAAACATATTTCTGGCCCGATCTCCCTGCCGATGAAACACCACTTAAGCAAGTGTCGTACCAGAGCCGACATTGAGAGCTAGCCGGAAGCTCGAAGTTCCATTTGAACCCGCGCTGCTCGCGGTGGCCCGGGCGCGCTCGCGATAGCGCACTCCCGACGAATGGCGACCGGGATGGTGTGATATCCGACAAACGCGACAAAGCCAACACACAAAACAGAGCACGGAAATCGGGAATCACGCGTATTCCCGGTACTTTTCGCTTGCTCAGTTTGTGGCACAGGAGTTGCTGAGTGATCAACGCAATGGAGTCAGCACGCAACGAGGGGCACGATATGGCTAACGGAACGTTGGACGCCACGATACCACCGATCTATCTCGACTTCTCGGCGACCACGCCGGTGGACGAGCGCGTGGTCGCGACGATGATTCCGTATCTCACCCAGCAGTTCGGAAATCCGGCCAGCCGTTCGCACGCCTACGGCTGGCAGGCCGAGGAAGCGGTGGAGACCGCGCGTGCCGAGGTCGCGGCGCTGATCAATGCCGACCCGAAAGAGATCGTCTGGACCTCAGGCGCTACCGAGTCCAACAACCTCGCCATCAAGGGTGCGGCGCGCTTTTATGCACGCAAGGGCAAGCACCTGATTACCTGCAAGACCGAGCACAAGGCAGTGCTCGACAGTTTCCGCGAGCTGGAGCGGGAAGGCTTCGAGGTCAGCTACCTCGATCCGCAACCGGACGGTCTGATCGACCTCAATCGGTTCGCGCAAGCCCTGCGCCCAGACACGATTCTTGCCTCGATCATGCACGTCAACAACGAGATTGGCGTGATCCAGGACATCGCCGCCATCGGCACCCTCTGTCGCCAACGCGGCGTGTTGCTGCACGTCGACGCCGCGCAGTCGACTGGTAAGGTGGCCATCGATCTCCAACAGCTGCCGGTAGACCTGATGTCGTTCTCGGCACACAAGTCTTATGGCCCCAAAGGCATCGGCGCCTTGTACGTGCGCCGCAAGCCGCGCGTGCGCATCGAGCCGCAGATCCACGGCGGCGGACACGAGCGCGGCATGCGCTCCGGGACACTGCCGGTACACCAGATCGTCGGCATGGGCGCCGCCTTTCGCATCGCGCGCTAGGAGATGGGCCGCGAGTCCGCGCGCATCCGCAAGTTGCGCGACCGGCTGTTGCGCGGCCTGAACGAGATTGATGAAGTGTATGTGAACGGCAGCCTGGAACAACGCGTCGCGCACAACCTGAACGTCAGCTTCGCCTTCGTTGAGGGTGAGTCGTTGATGATGGCGATCCGGGATCTGGCGGTGTCGTCGGGCTCGGCCTGCACCTCAGCGAGTCTTGAGCCGTCCTACGTGCTGCGCGCCATCGGCCGGCCCGATGAACTGGCGCACAGCTCCATCCGCTTTTCACTCGGCCGTACCACCACCGAGGTTGAGATCGACCGTACCGTGACGCTAGTGAAGGCGGCGGTCGCGCGCCTGCGGGCGTTGTCGCCGCTCTGGGACATGCACCAGGAAGGCATCGATCTCGCCGACGTGCAGTGGGCGGCACATTGAGAAGGCAGTTATGAGTTATGAGTGCTTAGTGTTAAGTAATGAATTGTCGGCCTCAGACCGACAATTCTTCGCTACTCACAACTCATCACGTATCACTCAACACTGAGGTATCGATATGTCATACAGCGACAAGGTCCTGGACCACTACGAGAACCCGCGAAACGTCGGGTCGTTCGACAAGGGCGACGCCAGCGTCGGCACCGGTATGGTCGGCGCCCCGGCCTGTGGCGACGTCATGCGCCTGCAGATCAAGGTCAGCGACGATGGCGTGATCGAGGACGCGAAATTCAAGACTTACGGCTGCGGTTCCGCGATTGCCTCCAGTTCGCTGGTCACGGAATGGCTCAGGGGCAAGACCCTGAACGAAGCGATGGAAATCAGGAACACGGCAATCGCCGAGGAACTGGCGCTGCCACCGGTCAAGGTGCACTGCTCGGTGCTGGCCGAAGACGCCATCGAGGCCGCGATCACCGACTATGACGCCAAACATGCGACCGCCGCGCCGCTCGCCGCGACTGGCACCTGATCCAACGAGAAACCCCTTCCATGACGACCGATACCGCGATTCCGATCCTGATTACCGACAACGCCACGACCAAGGTCAGCAACCTGCTGGCCGAGGAAGGTCGCACCGACCTGAAGCTACGCATTTTCGTGAGCGGCGGCGGCTGCTCGGGATTCCAGTATGGCTTCACCTTCGATGAATCGACCGGCGAGGGCGACATGTTGTTCGAGAAGAACGGCGTCGGATTTCTCATCGATCCAATGAGTTTCCAGTACCTCATGGGGGCGGAGATCGACTACCACGAAGGTCTAGACGGCGCACGCTTCGTCATCAAGAACCCGAATGCCAAAACCACCTGCGGTTGCGGCAGTTCGTTTTCAACCTGACCGAATCTGGAGAATCCGACATGCCCGTGACCCTGACAGAAACCGCCGCCACGCGCGTGCAGAAATTCCTGGCGCAGCGCGGCAGGGGCATCGGGCTACGGCTGGGCGTGCGCACCAGCGGCTGCTCGGGTCTCGCCTACACGCTCGAATTTGTCGACGAAACCCTGCCGGATGACCATTGCTTCGACAGCCACGGCGTGACGGTGCTCATCGATCCGAAAAGCCTGGCGTTCCTCGACGGCACCGAACTCGATTTCGTGCGCGAAAGTCTGAACGAAGGCTTCAAGTTCAACAACCCCAACGTGAAGGCACAATGTGGCTGCGGCGAAAGTTTTACCGTATGAACCTCAAGCCCTGACAGACGCCTGCCGTCATGGCCCTGCTGCAGATCGCTGAACCCGGCCAGAGCGCCGCACCCCACCAGCACCGGCTGGTGATCGGCATCGACCTCGGCCCCACCCACTCGCTGGCCGCGACCGTGCAGAGCGGCACGAGCCGGGTGATCCTGGACGAATGCGCCCAGGCATTGCTGCCGTCGGTGGTCCGCTATCACGCCGACGCCAGCGTCAGCGTCGGCGCCAATGCGCGCCGGCACCAGAGCGACGACCCGCACAACACCATCGTCTCGGTAAAGCGTTTCATGGGCCGCGGGCGCCAGGACCTGCCCGATGCGGCGCACCTGCCGTACCGCTTCGCCGACGCGCCGGGCATGGTGCAGATCGAAACCGTGGCCTGCCTGAAATCGCCGGTGGAAATCTCGGCCGAGATCCTCAAATCGCTGCGCGCCCGAGCCGAACGCGCGCTCGGCGGAGAGCTGACCGGCGCGGTGATCACCGTCCCGGCCTACTTCGACGACGCCCAGCGGCAGGCGACCAAAGACGCCGCGCGCCTGGCCGGGCTCAATGTCCTGCGCCTGCTTAACGAGCCGACCGCGGCCGCCGTCGCCTACGGCCTCGACACGGCCACCGAGGGTGTCTACGCCATTTACGACCTGGGCGGCAGCACCTTCGATATTTCGATCCTGCGCCTGACCCGCGGCGTGTTCGAAGTACTGGCCACGAACGGTGGCTCGGCGCTCGGCGGTGACGACTTCGATCACTGCCTCTACCGCTGGATCATCGCCCAAAGCGGCGTGACGCAACCCGATCCCCGCGACGCGCGCCGGTTTCTGACCGCCGCGCGCGCCGCCAAGGAGACCTTGGGCACCCAGCCCGAGACCACGATTGCCGCCACGCTCGTGAATGGCACGACGCTCGCGCTCACACTGACGCGCGCCATGTTCGACGAACTGACCTGCGATCTTGTCCAGAAAACCCTGGCCCCGGTGCGCAAGGCGCTGCGCGACAGCAAGCTGCGCGTGGCCGACATCGACGGCGTGGTGCTCGTGGGCGGCTCCACGCGCGTGCCGGCGGTGCGCACCGCGGTCGCGGTTTTCTTCGGCCGATCGCCGCTCACCGATTTCGAGCCAGACCAGGTGGTGGCGCTCGGCGCCGCCATCCAGGCCGATGCGCTGGCCGGCAACCGCTCGGACGAATGGCTGCTGCTCGACGTGATCCCGCTTTCGCTCGGACTCGAAACCATCGGCGGGCTCACCGAGAAGATCACTCCGCGCAATTCGGCCATTCCGGCCGCACGCGCCCAGGATTTCACCACCTATAAGGACGGCCAGACCGCTCTGCTCGTGCACATGCTGCAGGGCGAGCGCGAGACGGTCGAGCACTGCCGGTCGCTGGCACGCTTCGAGCTGCGCGGCATCCCGCCGATGGCGGCCGGCGCCGCGCGCATACGCGTCGCCTTCCAGGTCGATGCCGATGGCCTGCTCACCGTGAGCGCGCGCGAAATCCGTACCGGGATCGAGGCCACGGTGAAGGTCAAACTGTCCTATGGCCTGAGCGATAGCGAGATCACGCGCCTGCTGGCCGAGTCGCAGTCGCATGTGCGCGCCGATGGCAAGGCGCGCGCGTGGCGCGAGCAACAGGTTGAGGGCCGGCAATTGCTGGACGTCACGCAGGCCGCACTCGCCAGCGACGGCGAGCGGCTGCTCGATGCCGGCGAGCGCGCCGCGATCGATTCCGCCCTGGAGCGCGTGCGCGCCGCCCTTGGTGGCTGCGACCGTACCGCGCTGCGTAACGCCTGCGAGCAGCTGAACCGCGCCGGCAGCGAGTTCGCCGCACGCCGCATGGACAGCGCCGAACTGGAAACCTGACCATGCCCACCGTCACGGTTCTGCCGCACGAAGTATTCTGCCCTTCGGGGGCGACGTTTGACGCTCCCGCCGGTGCACGCCTGTGCGATGTCCTGCAGAACAACGGTATCGCGCTCGAGCACGCCTGCGAGAAATCCTGCGTCTGCACCACCTGTCATGTCATCGTGCGCGCCGGATTCGAGCCCCTGCGCACGGCCAGCGAGGACGAGGAAGACCAGATTGGAAAAGCCTGGGGGCTTGAGCTGACTTCGCGCCTCGGCTGCCAGATACGACTCAGCGAACAGAATCTCGTTGTCGAAATCCCGCGCTATACACTCAATCTGGCCACCGAGCCACACTAGGCATCGATCGTTGTTCTTCTGCCGGAGCTGACCCCGCATTGTCGCCGTCTCCGCCTCACCCTGCCCGCGCATCGCCTGTCATTGCGATCCGGTCTTTTGTCGCAAACCGGACAATCGTTACAAATGTCGTGTTCCCCACTGCGCCGCAGGCCGCGATTTCCGTGAATTCCGCGGAATAACGGCGCTTTTGCAGACTGGCATGTCGATTGCTTTATGAACACCGAAGCAACCCGAAACAGGTCAGCCCATGATCACCACGGTTACCGTCAATGACACCACGCTGCGCGACGGCGAACAGACCGCCGGCGTGGCATTCACAGTTGAGGAAAAGCTCGCCATCGCGCACGCGTTGGCCGACGCCGGGGTGCGCGAGATGGAAGTCGGTGTGCCGGCCATGGGCGCCGAAGAATGTGAAACCATCCAGGCCATTGCCATGCAGCACCTGCCCGCGCGGCTCATGGTCTGGGGACGAATGAACGCCGTCGATCTCGATGCCGCCGCCGCCTGCCGGACGCAGATCGTCAATCTCTCGGTGCCGGTGTCGGACCTGCATATCGTCCACAAGCTCCAGCGCGACCGGGCGTGGGTGCTGAACCAGATCGCCCGTCTGGTGCCGCGCGCGCTCGACCTAGGATTTGAAGTATGCGTCGGCGCGGAAGATGCCTCGCGCGCCGATCCCGATTTCCTGCGCCAGGCCGCTGAGGCCGCGCAGGCCGCCGGTGCCCATCGTTTCCGCTTTGCCGATACTCTCGGCCTGCTCGATCCGTTCGTGACTTACCGCCACATCGCGCAACTGCGCCAGGATCTCGATCTCGATATCGAGATGCATGCCCACGACGATCTCGGCATGGCC